>PMFY01000185.1 GCA_003157945.1 Acidimicrobiaceae bacterium
GTGGAACTCACCTCGACGTTCCACGCCGCGTCGGCGCACCTCGTGGCCCACGGGTTCGACGTCACCCTGCACCCCGTCGCCAGCCACCCGGTGGCCCGGATGCTGGGGCTGGCCGCCACCCAGCGGGTGCCGTTCGCCGTCGAGGTGAAGGCGGACTTCACCCTGTCGGTCTGACGGGCGACCGCTCCGACCGCTCCGACCGCNNCTGGATGAAGTTGGCGTGCTTGGGCGACACCTCCGCCGACCCGACACGGAGACCCTTGCAGCCGCAGGCGTCGATCAGCCGCCCCGCCCGTTCGGCCACGCGGACGTAGCCGAAGCGGTCGGCCAGGTCCACCGCCCGACCGGCCAGCTTCCGGGCGGACGGCCCGTCCCCCTCGCCCCTGCGGGCCGACAGCACCTTGGCGAGCTCCAGGCAGGTGCGGGCTTCGAAGAAGGGGGCGCCCAGCCGCTCGTGGGCGTCGAGAGCCGCGGACAACAGCCGCTCGGCCCCGGCGTGGTCGCCGAGCAGGCCGGCCAGCGCCCCGCGGTAGTGGTCGAGCGACCCGAAGATGTTGACCCCGCTGCAGATCACCTGATCGGCGAAGGACGCCAGGCGCTCGATCAGGATGGCGGCGGCGGCGGTGTCGGCCAGCTGGATGGCGGTCTCGCACCACAGGGCGATCGTCGTGGTGGCCAGCGGGTCGAAGGGGTGGGCGAAACGCTCCGCGGCGCCGGCGGCGAGCAGCGCCCGGGCGTCGTCGGCCCGGCCGATGTCCGCGTAGATCCGGGCCAGGGCGGCCTGGAAGCTGTCGATCTCCGGCGTGGCCTGGACCATCTGTTCGATGAGCTCGACGAGCTCCACGTCCCGGCCCTGGTGCCAGCGCAGGTCCACCATCTGGCCCCCGTAGATCGCCAGGGCGTCGGGCTGGCCCGTCGCCATGCCCAGCTCCAGCGCCTCGGCGGTGAGGGACTCGGCCTGCTCGATGTCGCCGTCGAGCAGGGCCTGCCAGCTCTGGGCGTAGGTCGTCGACCACAGGAGCATGGGCTGACCCGTCGAGCGGGCCTCGTCCGGGAGCCGCCTGCGGCACTTGTCGAGCAGGGCCCGGTCGGCCGCCTCGGCCGCCACCATGGCCCGGTAGAAGAGCGCCCAGAACCGGGCCACCGGGTCGGCCAGCGCCTCGGCGATGGCCAGGGTCTCGGCCGTTTCGGCCAGCCGCTCCCCGACGTCGGCGGGCATCCAGATCCCCACCCGACGGAGCAGGACGTCGAAGAGGGTGGCCGGGTCGTCGACCTGCCGGGCGATCGCCAGGGCCTCCTCGACCAGACGGGCCCGCCGCTCCGGGTCGCCGTCGTAGGACCGGTCGGAGGCCAGGTGGGCGAGCAGCCGGGCCCGCTCGGGCGTCGGCGTCGGACCGACCCGGTGGAGCGAGGCCTCGAGGACGTCGACCCGCTCCTGGTCGATGGTGCCGGTCGTGCTCTGGATCTGCCGGGAGTTGGCCAGGGCGGCGGACACCAGCGTGTCGACGTCGTCGAACTCGAGGGCCAGCCGCGCCGCCTCCAGGAGGGTCGCCCGGTAGGCGAGGTCGCCGGTCTGGCGCTGGGCGTCGCCCAGCTTCGCCAGCACCTGGGCGCGGGTGACCCCGGTCTCGTCGCCCAGCGCGTCGAGCGCCACGCTGTACCACCGGACCGCCTCTTCCGGGTTGAGGGCGGCCACCGCCTCCTCGGCGGCCCGGCTGGCGTAGCGGACGACGTCGCCCGAGTCGTCGGGCCGGGCGCTCGCCACCAGGTGGCGCGCCATCTCCGCGGCGGACACCCGGGCCGGACCGGTGCCCGACGATGCGTCGCGCTGCGCCAGGACGTCGAACACCCGGCGGTGCAGCAGGGCCCGGCGCGAGGCGCCGATGCCCTCGTAGAGGGTGCGCTGGATCAGCGCGTGGGCGAAGGTGTACCAACCCGGACGGTCGAGCGGCTCACGGACGAGGGAGACCGTGGCTGCACCCTCCAGCGTGTCCAGGAGGTCGTCGGGCGTGGTGTCGGAGGCGGCCAGCAGGACGTCGAGGTCGAAGTCCCGGCCGATGACGGCGGCGAGCGCCAGGTCGGCTGCCGAGGCTCTCCCCAGCCGGACGACACGGGCGTCGATGACCTCACGGACGCCCGCCGGGAGGCTGGCCTCCCCCATGTCGGCCGGGGCCACCCAGCCCCCCGAGCCGTCGTCGCGCAGCGCGCCGACCTCGAGCAGGTGGCGGGTGACCTCGCTGACGAAGAACGGGTTGCCGTCCGTCTCCTCGTGCACGGCGCGGGCCAGGGCGACGCCCTGGTCGTCCATGGGACGCCCGGCGATGGCGACCATCACCGAGACCACCTCGGTCGGCTCGAACCCCGGCAGGTCGATGCGCCCCACCCCGTCGAGGCGACGCAGCGCGCCCAGGGTCTCCACCAGCTGGTCGGACGTGGCCAGTTCGCTGTCCCGGAACGTCCCCACCACGGCCAGTCGCATGGGGCGGTCGTCGGCCGCCAGGTGGCGCAGCAGCTGCATGCTGCCGTGGTCGGCCCACTGCAGGTCGTCGAGGACCAGCACCACGGTCCGGTTGCGGGACAGTCCCGCCAGCAGTCCCACCACGGCGGCGAACAGCTTGAACCGCTCGGAGTCCGGGTCGACGGCCCGCACCGGCGGGAGCCCCGGCAGGCGGCGGGCCAGCTCGGGGACGAGTGCGGCGAGCTCCGGGCCGCCGTCGTCGACCAGGGCGCGCAGCTCGTCCTCCGGTGCGTGCCGTACGTAGTGCCCGAGCGACTCGGCGAAGAGCTGGTAGGGGGCGCTCAGGTCCTGCTCGCAGTGGCCCGACAGGACGCACGCGCCGTCGTCGAAGGCCCGGCGGGCCACCTCGGCCACGACCGTGCTCTTGCCCTGTCCGGCCTCGCCCGACACCAGCAGCACCGCACGCCCGAGGCCCGCGTCCGCCCGGCCGACGGCGGACGTGAGCGACCCGATCGGCTCCGTCCGGCCGATGACACCGATGTCCGGCCGGAGGCGCAGACGTTCGGGGAGGGGCACCCCTCGGGACGCCGGCCGGACCGGCAGGGTGGCGGACGACGACCGTCGTACCCCGGGGGGCACGCCGGGCAGGGTCAGGTCGGTCGACTGCTCGAGGACCTGGCGCTCGAGGAGCCGCAGCTCGTCACCGGGCTCGATCCCCTGCTCCTCCACCAGGATCGCCCGGATCCGCCCGTAGGCGGTCAGGGCGTCGGCCTGCCGGCCCCCGCGGTACAGGGCGACCATGAGCTGGGCCCAGAACCGCTCTCGGTACGGGTACTGGGCCACCAGCCCCTCGAGCTCGGCCACGACCTGCGTGTGCCGGCCCAGGGTCAGGTCGGCGTCGATCCGCAGCTCGAGCGCCTCGAGGCGGCGCTCGTCGAGCCGGCGGCCCTCGGCGGTGGCGAACGGCTCGTAGGCGAAGTCGGCCAGCGCCTCGCCCCGCCACAGGCCGAGGGCCGCCCCCAGCGACCGGTCGGCCGTCCCGGCGTCCCCGGCGTCCAGGGCGGCGGCGGCCTCCTGGACCAACCGCTCGAAGCGGACGGCGTCGACGACCGAGGGGTCGAGATCGAGCACGTAGCCCGGCTCGCGACGGACCAGGGGGTCCGCGCCGTCGTCCCGGAGGGTCGACCGCAGGCGCGATACGTAGGAGTGGAGCGTCCGGAGGGCGGACGGAGGGGGTGCGTCCGCCCAGATCTCCTCCACGATCCGGTCCGTGGAGACGACGGTCCCGACGTGCATGGCCAGCAGGGCCAGGACGGCACGTTGCCGACGGCCGCCGAGCGACAGCGGCGCGCCGTCCCGCCACACCTCGAAGGGCCCGAGCAATCGGAAGTCCATCGTCCCCATTCCCACCGTGCCCCGCCGATCAGAGGAGGGACCGTCGCCCCTCACTTCCGTCACCACCGTCCTGCGGCCCCCGACTGTTCTGCCCATTCACCCCGTCCGACGTGGGCGGATGGCTGCAACAGCACTGCAACAGGCGTGGGATTTGATTACTTCTGACAGCACCAGATCGTATCGGTAGGGATGGTCGATGCACCAGACGGGCACATGCGGAGGTCGGAGATGAGCCGGGCGGCCGGGATCGGGCGCGGCGGCGCACGGGCGGGCGGGCCGTCATGAGGCGGGTGGCCACCTCGCTGCGCACCGACCGGCCCATGGCGGACGACCAGGCGGTCGCCCCCACGTGGGACGCCGCCGCCTGGGGCTTCACGGCCCTCGACGGACTGCCCGACCTCGAGGAGTCGGCCGGGTACGCGCCGCCGGATGCGAGGCCCGATCCCCCGCGCCTGTCCACCGGGGTGGTGGCCCCCGGATTCGACGACGAGCTCCGCGACTCGCTGGCCCGCCTCTGGGCGGCGCACGGGGACACACCCGTCGTCGGTCGGCCCCGGGCGCTGACCGCGTACGAGGCCGAGGTGCTCGATGCCCTGGTCGACCGCCGGGACGCCGCCATCCGGCTGCAGCAGGTGCTGGCGGACGACATCGCCCAGTTCGAGGTCGGCGGGGCCGCCGTCCGCGACGGGCGTGCCGTCGAGTTCCTGGACGCCTCCATCGGGGGCGCGGCCCGTCGGACGGTGACCGACGCCGTCGCCGAGTTCGAGAGCGCCCGGCACCGCTTCCGCCTGGCCCTGGTGGCCGTGGGCGTCGACAACGGGCTGTCGGGCACCGACATCGGCACGGCCCTCGCCTTTTCGCGGCAGCTGGCCAGCCGGTACCTGCAGGAGGCCCGGACGAAGTGGCCGGAGCTCCGCGAGCCCGTCACCCGGAGGGGCCGGAGGCGCTGACCACGTCCCGGCCGTCACCGGGACCTGCGTCCGACCGGGACGACCTGGCCCCGGCGGCCACGACCGGGCAGGATGCTGGGTCGTGGCCGACCGCATCGCCTTCCTCCAGCACAGCGCGACCGACGTCCCGGGCGTCCTCGGCGACCACCTGGACGGGCTCGGCTTCGCGGTGTCCGCGTACCGGGCCGACGACGGCCCCCGGTCGCTGCCGGCACCCGGCTCCTTCGACGTCCTCGTGGTGATGGGCTCCATCGAGTCCGTGACCGACGCCGCCGTCCCCTGGATCGCCCCCGAGCGTCGACTGGTGGCGGACGCCGTCTCGAGTGGCGTCCCGGTGCTCGGCGTGTGCTTCGGCGGCCAGCTGCTGGCCGAGGTCCTGGGCGGGACGGTGGGACGGGCCTCCCGGCCCGAGATCGGCTGGCGGCGCCTCGACACGGTCGACGCCGCGCTCGTCCCGGCCGGTCCCTGGCTCGACTGGCACGAGGACGCCTTCACCTGCCCGCCGGGCGCGCGGGCCGTGGCCCACACCGACGTCTCCCTCCACGCCTTCGTCCAGGGCCCCCACACCGGTCTCCAGTTCCATCCCGAGGTGACCCGACCGGTGGTCGAGTCCTGGATCGGCGACGCCCGGGAGCGGGCCCACCTGACCGACGGGGACGTCGACGCCCTCCTGGACGGCTTCGACCCCTCCGGCCGGGGGCCCGACCACCTGGCCGCCGCACTGGTCGACACGTTCCTGACCAGGGCCGATGCCGCCCCCTGAGGGGGCGGTGTTGCGCCAGGGCCGCCCACGTGGTTTGCTATTAGCACTCGACACCTACGAGTGCTAACGATCACGGAGGAAGACCTGATGGCAAAGCTCATCACGTTCGACGAGGAGGCCCGACGGGCCCTCGAGAGCGGCATGAACAAGCTCGCCGACGCAGTGCGCGTCACCCTCGGCCCGAAGGGCCGCAACGTCGTGTTGGACAAGAAGTGGGGCGCCCC
>PMFY01000250.1 GCA_003157945.1 Acidimicrobiaceae bacterium
AGTCACCCGGCCCACTCCCCATGGCCTGTCCACGCTGGTCGGGCCGTTCGTACCGCTCAGCCTGGTCACTCCCTACCAGGGACTCGGTGTCTACGCCGTCGACGCCACCACGGCGACGCTCACGCCGACGTACACGCAGACCGTGGCCGGTGCACCCACCGCCGGGCCCTGGGCGTCGGTGGCCACGGCCTTCGCTTTCACCTCGTGATCCCCCNNGGGCGGAAGGCCGCCATTCCGGACGGCGTCCCGGACTGGTCGCACGCCGGCCTGATCAGCTCCGGCGGTATGGGCCGGGACCACGTGAAGTGGATGTTCGCCGAGGGGCGTCCCTCGAGGAGCCGGTCCACCGTTGAGCCCGTCCCCCGACGGGACGGCCGGACCGGTCGGGACGGACGGGGCCACCGACGTACCGCCGCGCGATCCCGGGACGATACTGATAGCGGTGTAACGCTCGGGCCGGTTGAGCGTTCCTACTAGTGGGCGGTCGCCTCCGTCGGCGCCGCTGGATCCAGAGGAGGCAGATATGCGACACAGGATCGCAGCAGTCGGCATGGGGGTGGCGGTTTCCGCCCTCGCCCTCGTATCAGCGGGCGCGACGGTCGGAGGAGCCGCGTCGACATCGCCGGTACCGAAGGAAGTGGTGCTCACCGCGTCGAGCAGTGGCTCGACGGTGCTCGCCACCAAGGGGGAGTTGGTGGTGGTCAAGCTCTCGGGCCAACACCTCAAGTGGTCGGTGGCCCAGGCGGAGCAGAGCACGCCGGTCCTCTCCCTCGTGTCCGAGGGGACCACGAGCTCGGGCGCCTCGACGACGGTGTTCCGTGTCGTCAACTACGGCACGGCGGGCCTGACCGCCACCGGAACCCCCATCTGCGCCAGCACCGGCGGGTGCCCGCAGTTCGTCCTCCTGTGGCATGCCACGGTGGACGTCCCGGTGGTCGACCCGCCGCCGCCGGCCGCCGCCTGAACCGCCCCCGACCGTTCGGACCCCGGGCCGGGGCCGGACGGTCGGGATGGCGGACGTACCACGGGGCCCGGGACGGTTCCCGGATCCCGTGGTACTGCGCCCTGGCCGGGCTGCAGGTCGCCGGGCCGGCCCGCTGCGCCGTGGGCCTCCCGGCCCTAGGCCGCCGGGTTGTTGGGGACGACCAGCGACGCCACCGTGAAGGTCGACGGATACGTACCGATGGCGTACACGAGCGTGGTGGTGTCCGCCGCCAGGGAGACCGGGCCGATCGGCCCGGCGAGCACCGTCGAGCAGTTGTTCGGCGCCGTCACCGTCACGGTGTACGAAGCTGCGGGAACGACGGCCGATGCCTGCTGGCCGTTGGAGAACGCCGGCACCACCGGCACGCTGCCGTCGGCGCACACGCCCACCGTCGGCGCGACGGCGGTGTGGGCGACCGTCACCCGGGCCTGTCCACTCGTGGCCGAGACGTCATTGGTGAACACGCCCAGTCTCGGACTTCCTGCGGCCCCCCCGGCCGAGGCGGTGACATAGGCCACCGCGGTCTTGCTCTGGCCGGCGCCCAGGAAGGTCGAGGCGAGCAGGACCGGCTTGAAGGGGTTCCCCCCGTGCCCCACGACGTCGATCAGGTAGAACCCCGGGGTGACGAATCCGGGCAGCGCGGTGTTCAGGTCGGCCGCCGTACCGAACGTGACCCCGCTCAGTTCCCTCGTCTGGAAGATGTTGAAGTTCTTCACGATGTAGATGTCCACGTCCAACCCGGGAATGCCGTGGACCAGATTCAGGTTGGCCGTGGGCGCCGGTGCGCCGCCACCTCCGTGGTACCAGCCGTCGGCGCCTACCGCACCGGCCGAACCGATGGTGAGTCCGGCGACGAGTGCGGCCACTCCGACAATTCCTAGGATGCGATGTCTCATGGAGTTCCTCCTGGGTCCAAGGCGGCCTTCCGCCTGACGCCGATCGGCGCCATGTCCCATTCGGATCGACAGCCGACCTGGATGCCGCGATCCGCCCGGGATTCGAAACCGTCACTCCCCGTGGCGCCGGCCGGGTCACACGAGCGCGCCGCGTGGCAGCCGGGCGGCCCCACCGCCGCCGGTCGACGGGTGCACGCCGGTCGGCCATCACCTTCCCGGATCGGCCGACCCGTGCCCGGGGCACGACCCGAAGCGGCCGGACGCCTCACGGCCGTAGCGACCACGGGCTCAAGAACGCACCGGATCGTGCCGATGCCTCCTCAGGACTGGAGTCTGTACCGGCGTTGCCGGTGCAGCGCTGCGGGTGGGCGTAGGTCAGGCACAACACTGGAAGGCAGCTGTTGAGAGCGAATACTCCGACCACAAGTGATGTATTCGCCCACAAGAAGAATCGGGCGGCGACGGCCCGCGACCGCCTGCACATCTCCGCTCCCGGCTCGGGCACGGGACGTCGCGAATTGAAGCGTGACCAGGCCCATGCCAAGCGACTGAGCGAAGAAGTCGAGCTGAGGATCCGTCGGACGATCGACGACCGGTCGCTGGAGATCCACTTCCAGCCCATCGTGGATCTCCGGACGGGGCTCCCTCTGGGCACCGAGNNCGACATCTGGTTCGCCGAGGCCGCATCGGTGGGCCTCGGGACCGAGCTGGAGATCGCCGCCATCGAGCTCGCACTCGAACAGATGGACCGGCTGCCGGCCGACGTGTACATGTCGATCAACGCATCCGTCGAGACGATCCTGTCGGACCAGTTCCGCGAGTCGCTGGCATCGGTACAGGCCGAACGCGTCGTGCTCGAAGTGACCGAGCACACGCCCATCACCGACTACCCGGCATTCACGGCGAGCATCTCCGGCCTCCGCTCGAGAGGCCTCCGCATCGCCGTCGACGATGCCGGTGCCGGACACGCGGGCTTCGGACACCTCCTGGATCTAAAGCCTGACATCATCAAACTGGACATCACGCTGACGAGGGGCATCGATCGGGACCCGGCTCGACAGGCCCTCGGCCGAGCGCTCCTCCGGTTCGGGTTCGAGTTGTACGAGACCAAGATGGTGGCCGAAGGCATCGAGACGAACGAGGAGCTTGCGACCCTGCGTTCGCTGGGCTGCCCCTTGGGCCAGGGGTTCGTCCTGGGCCGACCGGGCCGCCTGCTGAGGATTCCATCCCTGCCGTTGCTTCCGCCCCACCCAAGCCTTGCGTCCCTACCTCCTCTTCCGCCCCCTCCGCCCCCTCCGAGCCTGCTAGCACCCGACGGGGGCACCGAGACGACGGACTCGAGCTCGGCGAAAGAAGCCGGCCCGGTGCTCGTCCTCACCGGTGATGGGACGTCTCGCTCCACCTCCCGTGAGACCCGGGACCACGACCTGCTCCACTCTGCGTCGTAGTTCCGGTTGGCGCATCCGGGTGGAGGCACGTGCCGCAGGGGTCGAACCCGGGCGACGGGTCGTGGCCGATCACCTGGGCGTTCGCGCAGTACCACCGCACCGGGACCGGGGTGGCGCCGACGTCGGGATCGGGATCGCTTGACCCGGGGCGGACCGCGTCGTAGGACTGGGCCATGACGGATCCGATCACCACGTTGAACACGCAATTCAGCGCTCCCGGGGCGACGGCGACGAGTTGGGACGACGCCCGGAGGACGCTGGACGCGGCGGAGCTCTTCTGGATCGCCACCGTTCGTTCCGACGGGCGACCCCACGTGACGCCCCTCGTCGCCATCTGGTTGGACGACGTCCTGCATTTCTGCACCGGTGAGGGTGAGCAGAAGGCGGTCAATCTGCGCGGCAACCAGAACGTCATCCTCCTGACGGGTTGCAACTNNTCGTCGTCGAGGGGCGCGCCGTCCGGGTCACCGATGACCGGACGCTGCAGAGGCTGGCGGAGGCATGGACACACAAGTGGGACGGCAACTGGACGTTCGAGCCGGGTCCGGAGGGTTTCACGGGCGACGGAAACCAGAGCATCTTCGTGTTCTCGGTGCGACCGGACAAGGTGCTCGCNNGGCCGCCCACCGTCGCCTCCGGGCGTCGCGCCTGCTCCCGGACGGCCAACCGGTTCCGACCGTGGCCGGCCACGTGCGTTCACGCCCGGGCGGTGACACCGGCCTGCCGGAGAGCCAGCCACGCCTCCTCGATGCCGACTTCCGGGGTCAGCGCGACGTCGATCCGCAACCGTCCTTCACCCGACACGAGCCGGATACAGGCCTTCCGCGCGATCGGTGTTCCTGCCCAACCGACGGTGTCCTGCCACATCATCGAGAGCGCGGCGTCGAAGTAGAGGGTCCGACTTTCGAGGATCATCCCCTGACCGGCGAGCACCTGAATCCCGGCACCTCTGACGCTGAGGACCGGCCCTCCGGAATAGCGGCTGCTCCAGCTGGTCCATCGGCACGGGAAGTGCTCCCGGACGAACGTCCGACTCGAAAGGCTCTCCGGCTGACCCTGGACCCACGCAGCCAGTGCGTGATTCCGCGATTGTCGATCCCGGATGGCTGCGAGTTGCCGGGCCGTCACACCGACGACGAGAACCAGGAGAGCCGCCCCAAACCAGATCACTCTCCGAGCCTACGACTCGGGACATACCCGGTTCGGGTGTCACCGGGCGCGGGGTAGGTGGCGTGCTCCGACGGAGTCGGGCCACTGGCATCGGTCGATCCCGGGCGGATTCTCAGCAGGTGGGTCGAACGCCGACGGTCGGATTGACCGCCCGCGTCCAGGACCCGGAACCTGACGACGAGATCCGAACTGTTGACCGCGGCCCGGACCTACCCCACCCGAGTCGCGGTGATCAGGACGGTCTCGAAGTTCATGACGAACGAGCCGCCATGATCGTCGATGGCTGCGCCGACTTCTTCGAAGAGACGGTCCTGGACCTCCTGTCCGAGGGCGGCGTGGTCGCTCCGGGACAGCAGCTGGTCCAGCCACTCATCCCGCTGGTAGGTCTTCGTCCAGGGGAACCATTTCTCGGTCGGCGCACCGAAGTCGGGCACCGCGGAGATGGCGTCGATCTCCGAGTCCAGTCCGGTCTTCACATCGGAGGACCGACAGGCCGCGTACCCCCGGTACAGGCGATGACCGCCGGGCGGCACGACGCTCGCGTACACCTCCTCGAGCGCATCGACGAGATCATCGGGCTGACATCCCGCGTTCCAGATCAGACTGAGCGTGCCGCGCGGCCGCAACACCGAGGCCGCCCTGGCGGTGGCGACAGGGAGGTCGAGCCAGTGCCAGGCCTGCGCCGAGGTCACCCGGTCGAACGTGCGACCAGCCGGGTCCCAGGCTTCGAAGGCCGCGATCTCCACGTCGACGCCGTGCCCACGGGCGATCTCCGCCATGCGCGGCGCGAGTTCCACCCCCAACACCTCGGCACCACGTTCGGCCATCTGTCGTGAAGCGATCCCGGTCCCACAACCCACGTCGAGGACATCCAGGCCCACAGGCACCGGACCGAGCAGCTCGTCGATCACCGCCTCGGGGTAGGCCGGCCGAGACCGGTCGTAGGCCTCGGCCTGCTGGTCGAACAACGTCGCACGCTGCAGGGCCAGAGGGCGCGCTGCCGATCGGTCGCGTTCGCTGGCATCCATGGTCGCCAGCCTGCCCCAGAATCCCGGGAACGGGGAGCCCGACGGGCGCCGGCTTGCCGCCTGCCGATTGGCGAGCACCCTCGACCGGCACCATCCGACGAGTACGGAGCCCGTTAGGCTTTCCGGATGGTCGAGCCGAGCGCGTCCATCACCCTCGCCTCGGCCATCCACTTTTCCTCGCCCGGCCGACCGATCCCCACGCCTCACTCCGTCCACGTGGAAATCGCCGTGATCTGGGTGTCCGCCTTCCTCCTCGTGTCCTTCGGCGTGACCGCGGTCATCGCCTTCGCGGCCAGTGCCGGGATCCGCCGTCGCTGGTACGCATTCGTTCTCCTCGCCGTCGGTGTCGTGGCGCTCGGACTGGGCACCCGCATCATGCTGGTGATGGCCTGACGGCGAAGTTGCGTCCCGCCAGCACGCCGTCCGCCGTTGGGCATGCGCCAGGACCGCCGCCTG
>PMFY01000117.1 GCA_003157945.1 Acidimicrobiaceae bacterium
CCTTGTCGAAGAACCGGAGCACCACGGACTGGGGATCGTGCGGGTCGAGACGGACCGTCACGCCCGCCGTGCTGGCCGACGACGTGACCTGGAACCTCGTGACCGGCACGGTGGCGGCCTCGAGGTCGTCGACGTTCACCCCCGCCGCGTTGCAGCCGACCATGATCGCCCGCTTCAGGACGCGTGCCGCCCGGCTGGTGTCCCGGGAGCTGGTCACCGTGGCTCCCTTCTCGAGCGTCGAGGCCCAGGCCATCGAGAGGCGGACGGCCAGCTCCGGGCTGATGTCCACGTTGGCCAGGCCCCGCACGCCGTCCCGGCCGAACAGCGAGCGCGCCCCGCGCGACTCCCAGACGATCGACGAGTTGACGATGGCGCCGGCCTCGACCGTCTTGAACGGGTAGATCTTGACCCCGGCGCTGATCTCGGCGTGGGCGCCGACGAAGCACTCGTCGCCCAGGACGACGCCTTCTTCGCAGCGGACCCCCTGGCGGAGGTCGGACCCCCGCCCGAGCACGCTGCCCTCCACGCGGACCCCGGAGCCGAGGTACGTGTTGTCGTGCACCACCGAACGCTCGACCACGGCGTTGTCGCCGATCCGGACGTTGCGACCGAGCGTGCAGTAGGCGCCGAGCCGGGCACCCGGACCGACCACGCAGTTGTCGCCGATGACGGCGGGGCCCACCAGCTCGACGCTGGGATCGATCTCGGCACCCTTGCCCACCCACACGCCCGGGCGGAGGGGGAACCCGTCGATGTCGACCTGGACCTTGCCGTCCAGGATGTCGTGGTGCGAGCTGAGGTACGCCTCGAGGGTGCCCACGTCCTCCCAGTAGCCCTCGGCCACGTAGCCGTAGAGTCCCTTGCCGTCGGCCAGCGCCGCCGGGAAGGACTCGCCGGAGAAGTCGACCGACTGCCCCTCGGGGATGTAGTCGAAGATCTCCGGCTCGAGGACGTAGATGCCGGTGTTGATGGTGTCGCTGAAGACCTGGCCCCAGGTCGGCTTCTCGAGGAACCGCTCGATCGACCCGTCCTCGTTCGTGATCACGATCCCGAATTCGAGTGGGTTCTCGACGGCCTTGAGGGCCAGGGTGGCCAGGCCCCCGTGGGCGTCGTGGAAGTCCACCACGGCGCCCAGGTCGATGTCGGTCAGCACGTCGCCACTGATCACCAGGAACCGCTCGTCGAGCTCGTCCTTGGCGTTGCGGACGGAGCCGGCGGTGCCGAGCGGCGTGGACTCGGTGGCGTAGACCATCCGCACGCCGAACTCGGAGCCGTCACCGAAGTACGTGCGGATGGCGTTGGCCATGAAGGCCACCGTCACCACGATGTCCTCGAAGCCGTGGGTCCGCAGCAGGTTCACCACGTGTTCCATCATCGGGATGTTGGCCATGGGCAGCATCGGCTTGGGCTGGTTGGAGGTCAACGGGCGCAGTCGGGTGCCCTCGCCGCCGGCCATGATCACTGCCTTCATCTGCTCATCCCCATCTCGTCGGTCTCATCCCGTCCGCCTCACGGTGTCGGTCCTGCGTCGTGGTGCCGCCCGGCGGCCAGCGCGCGGCGGGCCACCGGCACGTAGGAGGCCGCCGCCACCCAGGCCAGCGTCAGGCCCAGCCCGCCGATGATCCAGGCGACGACCCGCAGCACCTGCTGCCACCCGGCGGGACCGTCGCTCACCAGGAACAGCGGATAGGCCGTCATCAGGGCGAAGGTGCCCGCCTTGCCGACCCACAGCACGTCGATCCGGGCCGCACCCAGCGAGGCCAGCAGCAGGACCGCTCCCGACACCACCACCTCGCGGGCCAGGGTCGCCACGCCGAACCACACCGGTACGGCGCCGTGGATCATGATCGTCAGGACGGCGGTCAGCATGAGCACCCGGTCGGCCACGGGGTCGAGGACCTTGCCGAGGGTGGTGACCTGGTGGAACCGGCGGGCGACGTAGCCGTCGACCCAGTCCGTGGCGCCGAGCGCCGCCAGCACCAGGGCGGCCCAGGTCTGCTGGTGGGCGCCGAAGAGGAGCCACACGTAGAGGGGGATGCAGGCCAGCCGCACGAAGGTGACCACGTTGGGGACGGTCCAGATCCGGTCGAGCCCGGGATCGGCGACTCCGGTGTCCGCCACCACTGGCCGTTCGTCGACGCCGTCCACGGGCCGAGTCTACGAGCACGCCCGGAGGGGCCGGGACAACGCCACCGGGCCGGCTGCGCCGGGGGCCGGCCGCGCCCCTGCCCCCGCCCGGGGCACCCCGTGCGCAAGACTGGGCTGCGTGTCGGGCATCCGCGGTGTGGATCGCGCCATCGGAGTGGTGCTGCTGCTCGTCCTGGTCGGGCTGGTCGGCCTCGGCGTGGCGGACAACCGCGCCGCGCCGGCGGCGGCACCCCTGTCCGGGCACGCGGCACTCGCCTCCTCCCCGACCGCCACGCCGGTGACGGCGCCGCCGGCCGACCCCTCCGCCGTCGCCCCCACGACGAGCACCACGACGAGCACGACGACGACGACGACCACGACGGCACCGGTGCCCGTGCCCGGCCCCGTGACGGCGGTCGGTGACTCGATCATGCTGGACATCCAGCCGGAGCTGACCGCCGACCTGCCCGACGTGACCGTCGACGGCCTCGTGAGCCGCCAGTTCGAGGCCGGGATCGGTGTGGTCCAGGCGGACCGGGCCGCCGGCACCCTCGGCCGGGTGCTGGTGGTGGAGCTCGGCACCAACGGGACGGTCACCTCGTCCGACGTGGACGCCATGATGCAGGCGGCCCAGGGGGTCACGCGGGTGGTCTTCGTCAACGTCTGCGTCCCCCGTGACTGGGCTGCCGGCGACAACGCCGTGCTCGCCGCCGGGGTGGCCCGCTACCCCGGGGTGGCCGTCCTGGCCGACTGGAACGCACTGGCCACCCCGCACCCCGAGTGGTTCACGCCCGATCAGGTCCACCTCAACCCGACCGGGGCGGCCGCGCTGGCGGCGCTCATCGCCCACTCGGCCTGAGCCGCCGGTCCGGAGCGGGCGGGGGTTCGCCGTCGATCCGGGACCGGTGTGGTGTAATCAGTCCCCATGCCGCGCTTCGCACCCTTCGCCGGACTCCGGTACGACCCGACCCGGGTGGAGCTCGCCAAGGTGATCGCCCCGCCCTACGACGTGGTGGGGCCGACCGAGCGGGCCGCTCTCGCCGCCCGGCACAGTGCCAACGCCATCCTCGTCGAGCTGCCCGAGCCCGACCCCCGGTCCGGCGGCGACCGCTACGCCGCCGCCGCCGCACGGCTGGACGCGTGGCGGTCCGACGGGATCCTGGTCCGTGATCCGGTTCCCGCGTTCTACGCCTACCGGATGACCGACACCGACGGATCGGTGACCGTCGGCGTCCTCGGCGAGCTCGGGATCGAGCCGGGCAGCGTCGAGGAGGTGCTCCCCCACGAGGAGACGCTGCCCAAGGCGAAGAGCGACCGGCTCGAGCTCCTGGGCGCCACACGCGTGAACCTCTCCCCCATCTGGGGCCTCTCGCTGGCTGCGGGGCTGACCGCGCTGCTCGACACCGACCGGGTACCGACGGCGGCGGCCACCGACGACGACGGCGTCCTCCACGAGCTCTGGGTCGTCGACGACCCGTCGGTGATGGCGGCCGTCGCCGCCGTGGTCGGCTCGGCCCCGGTGGTGGTGGCCGACGGGCACCACCGCCTCGCCACCGCCTCCACCTACCGTGAGGGGGCGGGGGCCGGCACCCCGGGCGCGGACGGTGTCCTGGCCCTCGTCGTCGAACTCGCCGAGGACACGCTGTCGATCGGGCCCATCCACCGCCTGCTGTCCGGACTGCCCGACGGGCTCGACCTGGTCGACGCCTTCGCCTCGTGGTTCGACGTGGCCCGGGCGGGGGACTGCACGGAGCGCACGACCACCGCGCTGGGCGAGTCGTCGGCCCTCGCACTGGTGACCCCGGCCGGTTGCTGGATGCTCACCCCACGGGACGGTACCCCCGAGGCGGCCGGCTCGGACCTCGTCTCCTCCATGGTGGCCATGGTGCTGGCCGAGCTGCCCGACCACGAGCTGACCTTCGCCCACAGTTGGCAGGAGGCGGTCGCGGTGGTGACCGCCGAGGAGGCCCAGGCCGCCGTGCTCCTGCCCCCGGTGACCGTGGACCAGATCGGCGCCTGGGCGCGGGCCCGGCGCCGGATGCCGCCCAAGAGCACCTACTTCCATCCCAAGCCCCGCACGGGCATGGTCTTCCGGGCGCTCGACCCGGACTGACCCGGAGGGCGCCACCGGGCCGCCGACCCCGGCGGCCCGGGCGCCGCTAGCCTGAGCGCTCGACAGACGGCGTACCCACTCGGAGGGTCAGGTGGCACCAGGACGACGGGCGGGGGCGGTGACGGTGCTGGCCGTCATGCTGGCCACCGCCGCGGGCGGCTCCCCCCGGGCGGCCCGGGCCCTGCCCGCCACCACCACCTCGACGACCGCGGTCACGCCGACCACGGGCGCACCGACCACCACGCTGCCGTCCGCGGTGCCCACGACCGTGCCGACCCCGGTCGTGGCGGCGGCCGGGTGGTCGCATCCCGCCACCACTCTGCCGCCCGTCGGCGGATTCACCGGGGTGTCGTGCATCTCGGGGGTGTTCTGCGTGGCCGTGGGGGGTGGCGCCAACGAGGCCGACGTCTCGGACTC
>PMFY01000005.1 GCA_003157945.1 Acidimicrobiaceae bacterium
GCGGCCCAGCGGGCCGGGTTCCGTGCATGCAAGCGGTGCCGGCCGGACGCCACACCGGGCTCACCCGAGTGGGACGGTCGGGCCGACGTGGTCGCCCGGGCCATGCGGCTCATCGCCGACGGTGTGATCGACCGGGCCGGGGTCCCCGGACTGGCCGACCAGGTGGGCTACAGCGTGCGCCAGCTCGAACGGGTGCTGCTGGCGGAGGTGGGTGCCGGTCCGGTGGCCCTGGCACGAGCCCAGCGGGCCCAGACGGCCCGGGTCCTGGTGGAGACCACGGACCTGTCGATGACCGAGGTGGCCTTCGCCGCGGGCTTTGCCAGCATCCGGCAGTTCAACGACACCGTGCGGGCCGTGTTCGCCGTCCCGCCGTCGGCGCTCCGGGCGGCGGCGCAGGGTCCGACCCTGGACGCCGACCGGGCCGGCAGGATCACCCTCCGACTCCCGTTCCGGGTGCCGCTGTGCCCCGACACCCTGTTCGGGCACCTGGCGGCCACGGCAGTCCCCGGGATCGAGGAGGTGGACGGCGCCACCTACCGCAGGACGCTCCGGTTGGCCCACGGGCCCGCTGTCGTGGCCCTGACCCCGACCCCCGGCCACATCGCCTGTCGGGTCGACCTCGCCGACCTCGCCGACCTGACCCCGGCCATCGCCCGCTGCCGTCGGCTCCTCGACCTCGACGCCGACCCCGAGGCGGTCGACCGGGTCCTGGCCGATGACCCGCACCTGGCCGAGTCGGTGGCGGCGTCGCCCGGCCGCCGCGGGCCCCGGACCGTCGACGGCGACGAGTTCGCCGTGCGCGCCGTCCTGGGCCAGCAGGTCTCGACGGCGTCGGCCCGCACGACGGCCGGCGACCTGGCGGCGGCGTGCGGCGAGCCACTGGACAGCCCATCGGGTGGCCTCACCCACCTGTTCCCCACGGCGGACCAGCTGGTCGGAGCCGCACCCCGACTCCCCGGCGGACGGGCCCGGACCCTCGCCGCGCTGGTCGACGCACTGGTCTCCCGCCGGCTCGACCTCGGTCCGGGTGCCGACCGGGAGGAAGTCCGACAGGTCCTGGCGTCGTTGCCGGGCGTCGGGTCGTGGACGGTCGAGATGGTGGCCATGCGGGCGCTGGGCGACCCGGACGCCTTCCCCGACGGCGACCTCGGTGTCCGGCGTGGCGCCGGGCAGCTCGGGCTCCCGACGACGCCGTCCGGTCTGGTCGCCCGGTCCGCCGACTGGCGTCCGTGGCGGGCCTACGCCGTGCAGCACCTGTGGGCGGGCGTCGACCACCCGGTCAACCACTGGCCACCGTCCACCCGAACCGAATCCGAACGACGCGCCGCCCCGGCGCGGAAGGAGCCGTACCGTGACTGACGTGCGCACCACCGAGACCCTGTTCACCGTGATCGGGAGCCCGATCGGGCCGCTCACCCTGCTGTCGCGGGAGGGTCGGTTGACCAACCTCGTGATGCACGAGCAGGCCCACGCCACCACCCCCCCGCCGGGCAGCCGACGGGAGGACGACGCGTTCGCCGGGGTGGCCGACCAGCTGGAGGAGTACTTCGCCGGCGACCGGACGGAGTTCGACGTGCCCCTCGAACTCGAGGGCACCGATTTCCAGCGCCGGGTGTGGACGCAGCTGCGGGCCATCCCCTACGGCGAGACCATCAGCTACGGCGAACTGGCCCGGAGGGTCGGGCGGCCCAAGGGACCGCGCGCCGTCGGCCAGGCCAACGGACGCAACCCCATTCCGATCATCGTGCCCTGCCACCGCGTGCTGGCCAGCAACGGGATCGGCGGCTACGGCGGCGGCCTCAAGCTCAAGCGCGCCCTGCTGGCGATCGAAGGCGTGACGGCGTAAGGGCACATGGACCCTGGCGTGGGCGGCCGGCGGGCCACATCATCGCGGTATGTGGACCTACGGGGACTACACGCGCTGGCTCTACCGGGGTGGGAGCCCCAACCGGTTCGCGCAGCTGCAGAACCGGCTCTCCGCGGTTGCCTTCTCGGCCGGACTGTTGCCGAGGCGCGCCGGCGCGCTCGAGGTCCGGGGGCGGCGCAGCGGCCAGACCGTCTCACTGCCGGTCGTGATCGCCGACTACGGGGGCGAGCGCTATCTCGTCTCGATGCTCGGGCGGGACGCGAACTGGGTGCGCAACCTCGAGGCGGACGGGGGCCGGGCCGAATTGCGTCACGGCCGGCGGGAGGCGGTGTCACGAGTCGAGGTCGACCCGGCGTTGCGGGCGCCCATCCTGCGCCGCTACCTCGACCTCGCCCCCGGTGCTCGTCCCCACATCCCGGTCGACCGCAGGGCCCCTCTGTCCGAGTTCGAGGCGATCGCCGCCGACTACCCGGTCTTCCGCATAGAGCCCCGGGCGGGCACGGCCTGATCGAAGGGGCGCCGGGCACGTAAGGTGCGCCGGTGGAAACCGCGCAGAGTGTGAGAACGGCGTTCGACCTGACGGGCCGGGTGGCGCTGGTCACCGGTGCGGGCGGCAGCATCGGGCGCACGACGGCCGAGGTGCTGGCGGCGGCGGGCGCCACCGTCATCTGCGCCGACGTCAACGGCCCCGCCGCGACCGAGACGGCGAGCGGCATTCTCGGGCTGGGTGGGCGGGCCGAGAGCGCGGAGCTCGACGTGTCCGTGCGCGGCGCGGCGGAGGCCCTGGTCGGTCATATCGCGGCCCGCCACGGCGGACTGCACGTCATGTGCAACATCGCGGGGATCATGATCGACAGCACGATCATCGACCTCGACCCCGACGAGTTCGATCGCATCCTGTCGGTCAACCTCAAGGGCGTCGTGTACGGGTGCCAGGCCGCCGGGAAGGTCATGGTGGCGCAGGGCGGCGGCTCCATCGTCAACAT
>PMFY01000216.1 GCA_003157945.1 Acidimicrobiaceae bacterium
AGGTCGAGCGAGATGTCGTCGAGCACCGGCAGCGGGCTACCGTCGGGTGAGACGAACGTCTTGGTGACGTGCGACACCTCAATGATGGTCGACGGATCGGCACCGGGGCGCCCGGAAGTCGGTGGGGATGTCGTGGTCACGAAGAGCCACCCTGACTCACCATACGAACTGCGTCAATGCCGAGGTGATCACAAGGTGAAGCGGCTCTCTGCCATTGCGTAGAGCCGTCGCCACAACAGCCTATTGACCAGGACGACGAAGGCGCTCATCACGATGCCGCCGGCGATGAGAAGCGCGAACTTGCCTTGAATGGAGGCCGTGGCGATGTAGTTGCCGAGGCCGTACGCGTTCAGGGTGTGGTGATGCCAGCTCACCAGTTCGGCCACTATGGACGCGTTCCAGGCGCCCCCGGCCGCCGTGATCCCCCCGGTCACGTACGCCGGAAAGATGGCCGGAAGGATCACCTGGCGCCAGCGCTGGCCCCGGGTGAGGCGCATCGTCACCATCATCTCGCGGAGGTCGTTGGGGATGGAGCTGGCGCCGGCGATGACGTTGAAGAGGATGTACCACTGCGCCCCCAGCATCATGAGCACGATTGCGCCGTAGTCCAGAGGTATACCGAGGTCGATGAAGATCAGGGTGGCGAAGGGGAACAGGAGAATGGCCGGGAAGCTGGCCAGGACCTGGACCACCGGCTGCGCGAACCGGGACAATTTCGGGCTCAAGCCGATCTTCACGCCCACCGGCACCCAGATGAGCGTGGAGATGCACAACAGGACGACCACGCGGGCGAAGGTCGCCAGGCCGAATTCGATCAGGCTGGGAAAGCGGGCGAAGCCCAGATGGGAGTTCAGGTAGATCAGCCCGATCACCGCGACGGCGGCTGATACGGCGAAGATCACGGACCAGAAGATGACGTCGCCGACTTGGCGCTTCCGGGGGTCGGTGCGGAGCGGGTACTCGGCCAGCCCGAACGGCCGGGTGATCCGGTCGAGGGCCCTTCCGACCGGACGGCTCAGCCGACCGGCCAGCTTCGGCACCGAGGAGCGTTGCAGGATGTCGAGCACCACGCTCTTGGGCTTGTCGGCCGACTCGGAGCTCTCGAGACGGAACTTGTCCGACCAGGCCACGAGCGGACGGAAGACGAAGAAGTTGGTTCCGACGACGAGGATGACCATCACCACGATGGCGATGGTGACCTGCATGTACGAGCCGTGGGCCACCGCGGCCGCCATGTAGCTGCCCATGCCGGGGAGGCTTTCGGCGAGTCCGTGACCCTTGACGAACACGGTGACGGCTTCGGCGGCGGTCAGGAAGAACCAGCCACCGCCCATCGACATCATCATGTTCCAGACCAGCCCGATCATGGAGCTCGGCACGTCGAGCTTCCAGAAGCGCTGCCACTTCGTCAGCCGGTACATGCGGGCCGCCTCGTCCAACTCCGTCGGCTGCGAGATCAGCGAGTGGTAGAAGCTGAAGGTCATGTTCCACGCCTGGGACGTGAAGATCACGAAGATGGCCGCCAGCTCGAGCCCCAGCAGGTTGTCCGGGAAGAGGGTGATGAAGAACGTCAGCGCGATGGGCAGGAACACCAGGATCGGGATCGACTGGAGGATGTCGAGGATGGGCACGAGGACCTTCTCGGCCCGACGCAGACGCGCCGCCGCGGTCCCGTAGACGAGGGCGAACGCCGTCGACAGCCCGAGGGCCAGGAACATCCGCAGGAGCGATCGGGCCGCGTAGTACGGCACGTCGGCGATGTCCGTCGAGATGGCGACCGGTGTCCGACCGGGGGTGAAGTTGACCGCCATCGACTGCCCGAGTCGCACGACCGCGTAGAGGAGGGCGATGATGCCCGCGCCCACCACGAGGTCGACCCAGCTGAGACGCCGACCGCGTTGGGCTTCGCGGAGAGGCAGTTGCCGTGCGGTCACACGGGCCGTCCGGCGGGTCGGTCACCGGTCGCCACCACCGGCCGGCCCGGGGGGTCCAGCCGGCCCCGACGGCGCACGTCGGTGATGGCCGCGCGTGCGCTCAGGGTGCGAGCGTCGTCGGGTCGAGGCGTCGGCACGACAGTGCCGTCGGCGTGATGATCACCGGGAGCGGGGTAGTGCGCACCACGCATTCCCGCACGCCGTGGCCCGCGATGCGACGCGGTCCCCGCAGTCGGAGTGATCCGAGGACGATGGCGTTGCATCCGGCCACCGATGCCTCCTCGACGATGAAGTCCCCGACGCGATCGTCCCGGCCGAGCCGGACCCGTCCTTCGGCGGGCACCCCGGCCTGTTCGATGGCGCACACGGCCCGGTCGACGAGCCGCCCCGCCTCCTCGGCCGACTCCAGGGGAGGTACCCGCAGGGACCGGTGCTGCTCCCGCACGTGGAAGACGCAGACGGCGGCGTGTGACCGCGTGGCGAAGCCGATCGTGAAGTCGACGGCCGCCTGACCCGGTGCGAACTGGTCGATGGCGAGGAGCAGGGTGTTGTCGGTCATGGAACCTCCGATGGACTGGCACCGTCCAGGCTAGGTCGACCGGCCGTAATCAGAGTGGAAAAGCCGCCGTCACGTGCGGAAATGTTCCGTGAAAGGCGACGTGGGGGAGTGGGGACGAAGTGGACCACCTCCCGACGGTTCGCCGGCCCCAGCTGAGGGATGCCCGCCGGGCGGGACCGACCTCGGGTCGCGCAAGGGCCACGAGCCCGAAGGGCTCGTACCGGGGCGGTCCCATGGTCTGTCGTCGAAGCCGGTGGGCGTGGTCGCCGGGCAGACCCTGGCGATCGCCCGGGGTCTGACTCGTCTCCGACCCTCGCAACGTGTTCACCTCGCGATCAGCGACGGGTCCTCGTTGACGAGATGGGAGACCTGGGGCAGCCGCAACTCGGGGAGCACCCGGGCCTGGCGCTCGCCCGGTCGCCAGGCGCGCACGTCCGTGGTCCCGACCGTGAAGGAGAACAGCCACCCGTTGGTCGACCACGAGATGGCCATCGGGCCGAGATTCGGGTCGGTCGCCTGCTCGGAGCCGGCCAAGATCCTGGCCACCCGATCCGAGGGGTGGAAGACGATGACCACCTGGGGATCGGGGATGCGCGATGCATCGCCGAGGACTCCGGTCATGGCGATCGTGGAGTCCTCGGGAGAGTTCGACGCGTAACCGGTCGGCGTGACACCGGAAGGGAGCTGCACCGATCGATCGGTCCCGGTCCGGAGATCGAGTACGTGCACCGAGCACCGCGTCGTGCACTGTCGTCCGCTCGACTCCCACAGGACGAGGTTCCCGAAGGTACCGACCACCTGGGCGTTGCCGAACCGGTGGACCACCCGATCAGTCAGTGGATTCCAGAGCTCCTGGTCATTGGACTGGTCGCCATAGGCGGGCAGTTGGGACAGGATGATGCCGGCGCTGCCCGCCAGGCCGGTCGGATACCAACCACTGTCTCCGGGCAACGCCACTGACGGTCCGATCTGGCTCCCCGCGTCGTCGACGAGGCGAACCGCTCCCATCTGGGGTGCCTCGTAGTTCGTGCATCCGAGGACCGGTTGACACGGCTGTGTCCAGATCCACGCTTCGCCACCGTTCGGGCCGGCGAACACCCCATCCGATGGCCCCAGGTCGAGAGGCGCAGCATCGATGTCGCCGGCGTAGAGCCACGCCGTGTTCCCCCGATTGAGGAGCAGGGAGGATCCGACGGGCACCATGGCCAGATCCCGGCTCCCTCCGTATGGCGCCGGCAGGGGAAGGACCCGGCTGTGACCGGAGTCGGCATCGAGGACCCGGAGGTCGGTGAAGGCGTAGACGAGGGTCGCACCGGTGCGCAGGTGTGCGGGTCCGACGGGAGGCGCACCGTCGCCGACGGGTCGCGACGCGGGGCCTGCCCAGAATTGGAATGCGAGCCCCAGGAGTACGACCACGGCGACGACGGCGGACACGATGGTGACCCAGATGATCCGCAGGCGCCGTCGACGTTGATGGGCCTCCTCGAACAGGAGCTGTGCCTCCAGCTCGACGGCCGCGGAGGGCTCCTCCAGCAGCAACGTCACGC
>PMFY01000123.1:0-162 GCA_003157945.1 Acidimicrobiaceae bacterium
ACGCCCTGGCGCCGCGCACGGTCGAGGAGGCGGTGCTCGAGGGACTGCGGGCCGGCGTGGCCGTCGAGGAGCTCGCCCGCCGCTGACCCCGGTGTCCGGGACGGCGCGGGCGTCCCGACTCGCCGCTCCCCGGGTCAGTCGAAGACGACGGTGCGCCCCTGG
>PMFY01000123.1:194-3198 GCA_003157945.1 Acidimicrobiaceae bacterium
CCGATCAGCTTCACGCCGCGCTCCCAGGCCTGCCGGTAGGCGTTGGCGCCGACGAAGGCCGGCAGGAAGGAGTGGTGGATGTTGATCGTCCGCCCGTCGAATTCGTCGACGAAACCCGGCGTCAGGACCCGCATGTAGCGGGCCAGGACGACCAGGTGGGGGTCGACGGCGCGGACCGCGGCACGGACCTCGGCCTCCTGGGCGGCCCGCGCCTCGGGCCCGTCCCCCTCGACGGCCAGATGGCGGAACGGCACCCCGAACCGTCCGGCCGCCTCGGCCAGGTCCTCCCGGTTCGACACCACCACCTCGATGGTGGCCGGCAGGTCGCCGGTGGCGCACCGGCCGAGCAGGTCGTAGAGGCAGTGCCCGTCCCGGGTCACCAGCACAGCCAGACGACTCACCTCCTCGCGGGCGGTGATGGCCCAGGTCATGGCCCGGCGCTCGCCGAGCGGGGCGAACGAGCCACGCAGCGCGTCGAGGTCGTCGTCGTGGGTGAACTCCACCCGCTGGATGAACAGTCCGTGCTCGGCGTCGCGTGTCTCGCCGGCGTCGACGATGTTGCCGCCACCGGCGCCGATCCAGGTCGCCACGTCGGCGACGATCCCCGACGAGTCGGGGCAGTGCAGGGTCAGGACCGAGGTGTGCGGGGCCATGGGCTCATGCTAAACGGCTGTACAGGTTGGGTGCGGTGGTTGCGGTGGGTGCGGCCGCCGGTGCGCCTGGAGGTCGGACGGTGACAGCCCCCGGGCCGGCCGCCGGGGCAGCGGACGGCCCACAACGATCTCGGTCAATGGCCGAAGCGTCACTTCGTTGACGTGATGAGCCGTTCACGGTCGAACAGCGAAGTCGCGATCCGCCATCCGAGTCGGTCGAGGAACAGGAGCCCGATCCCGCAGACCAGGGCCACCTGGAGGGTGGCCGGGATCACGTTGAATGCGATGAGTGAAGTGATCGCCACCGTGGGAAGGCTGACCACGATGGACAGCTGGCCTGCCGTGCGCATGTCCCGGGACCGGGCGGAGATGGCCATTCCGATCCAGATCGACATGATCACCAGGAGTGGCGTGAACACGAACTGGGCCAACACATCTGGACCCTGGACGAGCGCAGGGGCCACCCCAGGTGCGGCGAACAACTCGACGATGGCGATGAAGAGGGCGAATACGGCATAGGCGACGGAGACAGAGGGCAGGAACACGGCGAGTGCCTTCCCGAGAATCAGCTCCCTCTCCTGGACCGGGGTGGAGAGGAGTGGTTCCAACGTCCCCTGCATCCGCTCTCCCACGATCGAGTAGGCCGACAACGCCGAGGGCACGAGTGCCGGGATGGCGAGCAGATAGATCAACGTGTGCTCGTGGTGCAGCGCCGCCGACCCGCTCGACGGAATGGCGAAGACCTGGATGATGGGCTGAATCAGGAATACGAGGGGCAGGACCACCATGGCGGTGACGACGTTTCCGCTTCGACGCAGGTCGCGTAACTCCTTGCGCAGTACCGCCATCACCCGGCGCCTGCTGCTCCTCATCCGGCCGGAACCCCGCCAGGGGACTCGACGAATTGCAGGTAGACATCCTCGAGCGAATGGTGGGACTCGGTCAGGGAAAGGATGTCGGCATCGGCGGCCACGAGCGCCCGGGCCACCCCCGGGGCCGCCGCTTCGATGTCGGAGACGCCGAGCACGTAGGTCGTGGGACCGTCCGTGCCAACGCTCGTGACACCCAGTTCTGGTCCGAAGACCACGTTCGGATCGGCGAGCGGACGTCGGATCCTCACGGTCAGGCTCCTGTTGAACAGTCGGTCCCGCAATTCGTCGGTTCGGCCGATGGTCAGCATCCTCGTGTTGAGTATCGCCACTCGATCGCACAGGCGCTCGGCCTCATCGAGCCGATGGGTGGTGAGGAACACGGAGACACCTCGCCGACGCAGGTCGTCAATGATCTCGTGGACATCCTTGCTGGCCGCCGGATCGAGTCCTGACGTCGGCTCGTCCAGAAAGAGCACCTCTGGATCGCTGAGAAGTGCGCGGGCCAGCGACACGCGTTGCCGCAGTCCCTTGGACAGGGCGCCACAGGCATCAGGGGCCCGGTCGGCCAGTCCGACCGCCTCCAGAACGCCGTGGATGCGGTCGGTCGGGTCCGAGAGTTCATAGAGATCGGCGAAGCAGGCGAGGTTGTCCCGGACCGTGAGCCGGAGGTAGAGACCGGGCACCTCGGGCATGATGGCGATCCGCTCACGGATGGCCAACCCGTTCTCGGGCGTCAGGTCGAATCCGGCGACGACGGCCGTTCCCGAACTGGGAGCGATCAGCGTGCCGAGTGTCCGCACCGTGGTGGTCTTGCCGGCACCATTCGGACCGAGAAAGCCGAACACCTCCCCGCGACCGACTTCGAAGGAGAGGTCCTCGTAGGCGATGCGGTCACCGAACTGCTTGGAGAGTGACCGGACGACCAGCGCCACGTCCGGTTCCGATCCGGAGCCGGCACGAGGTGCGGTCTCGGCCCGGCTTCCATCGTCGTCCCCGGATCGCGGCATCGGGCCCATCATCCCTCATCCATGCGCCGATCCCACCGACGCCAGAGGAGCCGTACCCGGTACCCGGAGGGCCGGGGGTGACAGCGGTCGTCCCCGCGAGCGCACCGGAGGAGCGCCTCCGGCTCCGTCAGGAATTTCTCAGAATGCGTCATGCGGGGCGGGGACTCCGCCACGTATCCGGCCGCTGGACCGCAACGCTCCAGGTGAGACCGGAGGAGCCTTGGATCGGCGCCCGACGGGTCGGCTGCCGCGGCAGCCGGTGGCTGGGTCGGGGCGGCATGACGAAAGCCCCGGCCAGGACCCCATGTTGGGGCACTGACCAGGGCTCTCCTCTGCGTGGGCCGGGAAGGATTCGAACCTTCGAAGGCAGAACCGGCAGATTTACAGTCTGCTCCCTTTGGCCGCTCGGGCACCGACCCGCAGGCGGGCAAGGTTACCGCTTCGCGCGGCGCTACTGTTTCGCCATGCCCAC
>PMFY01000389.1 GCA_003157945.1 Acidimicrobiaceae bacterium
GCCAGGACGGTGGGCGGGTAGTAGTAGCCCGGGCCCTCCGGGACGACCCCGCCGCACAGGACCGACGCGCCCTTGCCGACGGCGTCGGCCACCAGGTCGACCATGTCCTGCTGCTGCTGGGCACTGGCCAGGGGGCCGATGGTGGTCGCGTCGTCCATCGGGTCCCCGACGACCAGCGCCGACATCTCGGCGACGAACAGGCGCTCGAATTCGTCGGCCACGTCGGCATGGGCGATGAAGCGCTTGGCGGCGATGCACGACTGACCGTTGTTGAGGGTGCGGGCGGTGGTGGCCACCGCCGCGGCCCGGGCGAGATCGGCCGAGGGCATCACGACGAACGGGTCGCTGCCGCCGAGCTCGAGGACCGACTTCTTGATGGCGTCGCCGGCCGCGGCGGCGACGGCCTGGCCGGCGGGGCCGGACCCGGTGAGGGTGACCGCCACGACCCGGTCGTCACGGATGACGGCGTCGACCCGCGACGCGCCGATCAGCAGGGTCTGGAAGCAGCCGTCGGGGAAGCCGGCCCGCTCGAAGAGCTCCTGCATGAACAGGGCGCACTGCGGCACGTTGGAGGCGTGCTTCAGCAGGCCGACGTTTCCGGCCATGAGCGCCGGGGCGGCGAACCGCATGGCCTGCCACAGCGGGAAGTTCCAGGGCATCACGGCGAGCACCGGTCCGAGGGGCTGCCAGGTGGCATAGGCGTCGGCGGCCCCCACCGCCGACGCGTCGGCCGGCTCGTCGACCAGGAAGGCCTCGGCGTGCCCGGCGAAGTACCGGCACGCCTTGGCGCACTTCAGGACCTCGGCCTTGGCGGCGGCCAGTGTCTTGCCCATCTCCGTGGTCATCATGGTGGCGATCCTGTCGACCTCGGACTCCAGGATCCCGGCGGCCCCGGCCATCCAGCCGGCCCGCTCGGCGAACGTCGTGGTCCGGTACGTCCGGAAGGTGGACGCGGCCAGGGCCAGGATGCGCTCCACCTCCTCGTCGGAGATCTCCTCGAAGGTCTGCTCGACCTCGCCGGTGGCGGGGTTGGTGGTGGCGATGGGCATGGGTCACCTCGGCTGCTGGTACGTGTACGGGCCCACCAGCGTGGCACGCCCGGGAACAGGTGTGCGTCCGGCGACGGGCACCGGGGGTCCCCGGCGACGGACGGGGCCGGACCCCGGCCGGCGGGTCCGTCAGGCCGGCGGCATCCGTAGCTTGAACGTCGCGCCGGCGGGGTCGCTCACCGTGGCCATACGGCCGTAGGGGGTGTCCATCGGCCCGTCCACCAGCGCTCCCCCCAGTTGCTGCGCCAGCGCCACCGCGGCGTCGACGTCATCGACGTCCCAGTACACGGACCAGTGGTCGGGGACGCCCTCGGGCAGGAAGGCGGAGGCGTCCATGACCCCGGCCAGCTGCCGGCCACCGTCGTCGGGGTGGCGGAGCGTCGAGTACCGGAACTCGTCGGAGTCCCCCTCGGTCTCGGTCCGCCACGAGAACACCGCGCGGTAGAACTCGAGCGCGGCGCCGTAGTCGCGGGTGAACAGCTCGAACCAGCTCGGTGCGCCGTGCTCCTCCAGCGTGGCGAACCCCGGGAACGTCCCCGGCTGCCAGGCCCCGAGTACCGCGCCGTTCGGATCGGTGAAGACCATGTTCTGCCCGAGGTCGGCCACGGGGACGGGCGGTGACAGCGCGGTGGCACCGTGGGACGCCAGGGCGTCGTGCAGCCCGGCGATGTCGTCGGTCGAGAGGTAGATCTTCCACGAGTCGTCCGCCGGCATGTCCGGCCCCATGTCGCCCATACCGCCGGCGATGGGGACCCCGTCCCGGTGGAACATGAAGTAGCCGCCGAACTCCTCACTCGGCTCCTGGGCCTCCCACCCGAAGAGTGCGGCATAGAAGGTCCGGCTGCCCTCGACATCCGACGTCCAGAGGTCGGCCCAGCACGGGGCCCCGACGGGATAGCGGTCGACTGCGGGCATGGCGCCCTCCTCGGGTGGTCACGGGTGATTCCCGGCCGATGCTACCGACGGCCCGCCCGGGGTGCTCGGGCCACCGCCGCACGCCGCGGCCCCCACGTCGACACGCACCCCGGGACTTCGGACAGTGGAACTGACACCTCCTCGGGGGAGCGTTAGCGTTGCCGCCGGCGCCGCCGTGCGCCGATCGCCCGGAGGGAGCATCCGTGACCGACACGTTGTCCGAGACCACCGACACCGACGACCTGCTGGACGAGCTGCGCGACTGGCTGCGCGACAACTGGGACGCCGATCTGACCGTGGCCGAGTGGTGGGAGCGGCTCGGCACCTCGGGCTGGGCCGCCCCGACCCTGCCCGCCGACTCGTACGGCCGGGGCGTGGCCCGCAGCGTCGGGGTCCAGGTGACGAACGAGATCGCCGCCTTCGGTGCGGTCGGCGCCCCGTACGGACTCGGCCTGCTGCTGGCCGCGCCCACCATCGCCGACCACGGCACGCGCCGGCAGATCGACACCCTGGTGCGCGACATCGTCACCGGGCGGGCGGCGTGGTGCCAGCTGTTCAGCGAGCCGGG
>PMFY01000215.1 GCA_003157945.1 Acidimicrobiaceae bacterium
GATCGCCGATGTGCCCCCAGCCTTCCGCCGCCAGGTCCGCGGGGACCGAGCCGATGCCCCGGTAGAGCAGGTAGCTGGCGCTCCCGGGCGGAACGACCGTGGCCACGCCCTCGCTCGCCGTCAGGCTGCTCTCGTCGTAGCTGCCGACCTGGTGCCACCGGGCGATGCCCGTCTGGGACAGCGGCTCGGTGGGACCGCTGGGCGTCGTCACCGTCGTGGGGGTGGTGGTCTGCGTCGAGCACCCGGCGAGGAGCATGCTGACCACGACCACTCCCCACCACCGGCCCCGCGGGACGTACCGCCGACTCATCGCAGACGTCCGGGGTGTCGGGAGGCGGTCACCGGGCCATCATCGCATCCGGTCGGGTGGCGGAGCAGCTCCGGAGGTGGCCGACGAGGTGGGCGGACCCTCCGCCCGGCCACCGTGCCTCCGACGTCGACTGCGCTTGCGGATCGCCAATGTTTGGCCACGTCGGCATCGGGGAACGGAACACGGGTAGGAATGCGGGGGTACCGGCCGTCGTCCAGGTCGGAACGGTCCATCCGGGTCGGACGCCGGCGCCGAAGCCTTCGGTACCGGACGTTGCTGTTCCCGGACACCCCCGGGGCACCGGTCACCGATTGACAGGTGCAGGGCGAAACGCACGACCCGGTAGCGAGGTCGTAGACCACGAAAGCCGATCAGATCAAGCCATTGGAGGCCGGAACATGAAGCGCAGTAGCCGACTCACCAGATTGTGTCTCGCCGTGCTGACGCCGGTCGCCCTCCTGGGTGGTGCGGTCGGGGTGGTGACGGCCGACACGGGTTCCGCCGCGGCTGCGACCCCCGGCGCCCCGGCCTGCAGTTTCAACAAGGGGACGTTCCCGATCCTGTTGAACGCCACACCGGGCGAGAAGGTCACCATCGCCTGCACCGGCCTCGGCGCACTCCACCCCTACCTCGTCTTCGAGACCAGCCTGCTGCTCGCCATCGATCCTGCCGCCAAGCCCCTGCTGACCGGTCAGGTCGCATCGCTTCCGGGACTCCTCAGCCTGCTGCATTCGTTGCCGGAGATCAACACCGCGGCCCTCACGTTCCCGGTGTCCGACCTTTCCGGAAACCTCGACATGACCTACACGCTGCCGACCTCCAGCGCCCCCGATCCCAACGCCGTCTGCCCGCCGACGACCGCCCAGATCGATGCCGGCCTGCCCGGTTGCGGCCTGACCATGATCGACCTGACGAGCTTCTCGCCGGTGGCGGCGGGAAGCGTCCTGGTCGAATACGCCGGCGACCCGCTGCTGCCGCCCAGCCCCACCCTGGTCGCCTCGACGACCAAGGCCCCGGCCGGGACGACGGTGTCGGTCGGTGACGCCCCGGGCGCGACCACCTACTGGTGGCTCTCCACGCTCTCGTCGCTCGCCGCNNCCGCACTTCTCGGGGGCGGATCTCCTCCGACGCCGGTGATCACGGTGACCCTCACCCACGGCCGGACGTCCGACGTGACAGCGGCCAACAACATCACCGTCAGCCCAGCCGTCTACAACCCACCGGTCCTGACCCCACCCAGGATCTCGGGAGGATTCACCGTCCCCAGCGGCCTGTCGGGCGCCCAGAAGGTCACGGTGAACTACGCCGTCACGATCTTCGGCCTGACACTGTCCAATACCGGGACGGTGCACCTCAAGGTGAAGTGACCATCCGGTACGTCAGGGGAGGTCCGCCGGCACCGTCCCGTCGACGGTCAGGTCGCTGAACGTCATGCTGGTGCCGGGCCGCAGGTGCCCCGCGAACCGGCCGCCGAGACCACTGGTGGGCGCACCCGGCGGAAGGATGGCCTGACCACCCTGGCTCGCGCTGCCCCATCGGGGTTCGGTCTGCCCGGCCGTCCAGACCACGAATTGCACGGTGTCCGTGGCGCGGGAATCCCGGAGTGCCTCCCGCCGTTCCGTATGGGACGATGGGGCCGGAGGGGAAGCCGTCCGGCCCGGGTGCCGCAGCCGCCCGGGGAATGCACCGAGGAGGTCGCCGTGCCCCGAGTCGAGTCCTACGCCAGTGGTACGCCCTCATGGGTCGACCTGGCCAGCGCTGACGTCGCCGCAGCCGTCGCCTTCTACGGTGACCTGTTCGGTTGGGACGCGCCCGAGCTCCCGCCCGAGGCCGGCGGCTACCGCATGTTCGAGAAGGACGGGATTCCCGTCGCCGGCTGCGGGCCGATCATGATGGAGGGCCAGCCCTCGGCCTGGACGACCTACGTGTCCGTCGCCGACGCCGACGCCACGCTGGCCCGGGTCAGCGCGGGCGGCGGTGTGATCTTCGTCCCGCCGATGGACGTCCTGGAGGCCGGCCGGATGGCGGTCTTCGCCGACACCACGGGCGCGGCGTGCGCCGTGTGGCAACCCAGGGACCATCCCGGGGCCGGACTGGTCAACGAGCCCGGGTCGCTGGTCTGGAACGAGCTGTCGACCAGGGATCCGGCGGCCGCCGTGACCTTCTACTCCCACGTCTTCGCCTGGGAGGCCGAGACCTCGGACATGGGTGGTGCCGACTACACGGAGTGGAGGCTGGGCGGCACCACGGTCGGCGGCATGATGGAGCGTCCCGCCGAGATGCCTCCCGAGGTCCCCGACTACTGGTTGACGTACTTCGGGACCGACGACTGCGACGCCACCGTGGCCAGGGCGGAGGCCGGCGGAGCCTCCGTCATCCTGCCGGCCACCGATATCCCACCGGGACGGTTCGCGATCCTGGTCGACCCCGGGGGCGCGACCTTCGCGGTGATCCGCCTGGCCCAGCCCGCGTAGCGACCACCGGAGGTCAGGGGCGGCTCCGCACCCTGCGCCCGGCCTGAGGTCAGCTGACGACGCCGGC
>PMFY01000254.1 GCA_003157945.1 Acidimicrobiaceae bacterium
CGAGGACCTCACCGACTACCTGGCCGACGCCGGGGTGCGGGTGCAGTACCTCCACTCCGACGTCGACACCATGGCCCGCATCGAGCTCCTGCGCGAGCTGCGCCTCGGGGTCTTCGACGTCCTGGTCGGCATCAACCTGCTGCGCGAGGGCCTGGACCTGCCCGAGGTGGCCCTGGTGGCCATCTTGGACGCCGACAAGGAGGGCTTCCTCCGGTCGGCCTCGTCGCTCATCCAGACCATGGGCCGGGCCGCCCGCAACGTCAACGGCCGGGTGGTGATGTACGCCGACCGCGTCACCGACTCGATGACCGCCGCCATCGGGGAGACCCAGCGGCGCCGGGCCCGGCAGATCGCCTACAACGACGCCCACGGCATCGACCCGAAGAGCATCACCAAGTCGGTCACCGACATCCTGGAACGGGTCCGGGGCGACGCCTTCACCCCGGAGGGGAGCCTGGCCGGCCTCACGCCGGTGGCCGGACCCCGCCGTCAGAAGGGTGCCCGGGGCGAGCGGACCGGCGTCGACCCCCGGGCCGTGGCCGCCGAGATGGCCCACGCCCTGGGCCCGGACGCCGACGAGCTGTCCAGCCTCATCCACCGGCTCGACGCCGAGATGGTCAAGGCCGCCGAGGGGCTCCGCTTCGAGGAGGCCGCCCTGATCCGGGACGAGGTGGCCGAGCTGCGGGCGCTCCTCGCCCGGGACCCGGTCGACGGCAGCCCGGTGCTGCCGGGGTCCACCGCCGACGTCGAGGCCCCGGCCCCGGCCTGACCCCGGCCAGCCCCGACCCCCGCACCGGTATCCTCACGCCATGGCCGATCGACTTGTGGTGCGTGGCGCGCGCGAGCACAACCTCCAGGACGNNGCCGAGGGCCAGCGGCGCTACGTCGAGTCCCTGAGTGCTTATGCCCGCCAGTTCCTGGGCCAGATGGACAAGCCGGACGTGGACTTCATCGAAGGCCTGTCACCGGCCATCTCCATCGACCAGAAGTCGGCGTCGCGCAACCCGCGCTCCACGGTCGGCACGGTCACCGAGGTCTACGACTACCTGCGGCTCCTCTACGCCCGGATCGGCAAGCCGCACTGCCCCGTCTGCGGACGGCCGGTGGCCCGCCAGAGCCCGCAGCAGATCGTGGACCGGATCCTGGCCATGGAGGACGGCACCCGGTTCCTGGTGCTCGCCCCCGTGGTCCGGGGCCGCAAGGGTGAGTACAGCGGACTGCTCGACGACCTGGCCAAGCAGGGCTTCGCGCGCGTCCGGGTCGACGGGACCACCCTCGAACTGTCCGACCGGGCGCAGCTGGACCTCGCCCGCTACGAGAACCACACCATCGAGGTGGTCGTCGACCGGCTGATCCGCCGGGACGACATCCGCCGACGCCTGACGGAGTCCCTCGAGACGGCCCTGGGCCTGGCCGAGGGCGTGGCCGAGATCGTGGTCGTCGACGCCGACGGCACCGAACAGGAGGCCATCACCTTCAGTCAGCACCTCGCCTGCACGCACTGCGGCATCAGCTTCGAGGACCCGTCGCCCCGCAACTTCTCGTTCAACTCGCCGTACGGGGCCTGCCCGGCCTGCACCGGCCTCGGCACCAAGTACGAGGTCGACCCCGAGCTGGTCGTNNGACACCCCGTGGGAGGACCTGTCGAAGGCCGACCAGGACCTCGTCCTGTACGGGACCGGGGACGAGCAGGTCCATCTCAAGTACCGCAACCGCTACGGGCGCCAGCGCTCGTTCCACTCGACCTACGAGGGCATCGTCAACTGGCTCGAGCGGCGTCACACCGAGGCGGACTCGGACTTCCTCCGCGACAACCTGGAGGGCTACCTGCGGGAGGTGCCCTGCCCGGAGTGCGGGGGCAGCCGGCTGAAGCCGGAGTCGCTGGCCGTGACCGTCGGGGGCCTCAACATCCACGCCCTGTGCTCGCTGCCCATCGGGCGGGCCGTCGAGACCGTGGGCTCGCTCGAGCTGTCCGACCGCGACCACATGATCGCCGACCGGGTCTTCCGGGAGGTCCTGGAGCGGATGCAGTTCCTGCTCGACGTGGGCCTCGACTACCTGACGCTGGCCCGCTCGGCCGCCACCCTGTCGGGCGGCGAGGCCCAGCGCATCCGGCTGGCCAGCCAGATCGGCAGCGGCCTGGTGGGCGTGCTGTACGTGCTCGACGAGCCGTCCATCGGGCTCCACCAGCGCGACAACCAGCGGCTGATCGGCACGCTCGAGCGGCTCCGTGACCTGGGAAACACGGTCATCGTGGTCGAGCACGACGAGGAGACCATCAAGGTGTCCGACCACGTGGTCGACGTGGGCCCGGGCGCGGGCGAGCACGGCGGCCGGATCGTCCACTCCGGACCGGTCGACGGGCCCGACGGGATCCTGTCCAACCCCGACTCGATCACCGGCCAGTACCTCTCGGGGGTGAAGTCGATCCCGGTGCCGCAGTTCCGGCGCCCGGGCACCGGGCAGCACCTCGTGGTCCACGGCGCCCGCGAGCACAACCTCCA
>PMFY01000348.1 GCA_003157945.1 Acidimicrobiaceae bacterium
GGCGAACTCCTCGATGCGGACCACCAGGACCGCGTTCACCAGCAGGAGCACCGCAGCCAGACCGAGGAGGATCACCGGAATGGTGAGTTTCGGCGGCCGACCGTACTGGGCGGCGACGACGATGCCGCCGGTCACGATCAGTACCAGCGTCGAAATGGCGATGGGCATGACCGGGGGGAATCCGGCCTGGCGGAGGTCCTCGGCGTCGGGCTCGCCGAACCCGGGGGGCAGCACGTCGGCGGTCGCACTCATCGGCTGGCCAGGAAGGTNNGCACGGCCAGGTTGGCCGGCTCCAGGAGTCCGAGGGCGATGACCGCCATGATTCCCACGACGATGTACGACGCCACGACCCACCCGTGGTGGGGGTAGTCGGCCTCGAGATTGCCCACATGACGGGCGAGCTGGAATCCAGCACCCAGGGTCATGGCCACGAGTGTGGGCATGATCAGCAGCATCTTCGGCATGAACTTCGTGGTGAATTCGATCCGTGCCGGAATCGTGAGACTCCCCATGATGGGCCCGAGGACCAGGCCCAGGAAGAGGTCGAGACTCGTCCACAGGCCGCCGCCGGCCACGTGGAAGAAGGTGAGCGCCCAGAGGTTGTTGGAGGCGATGGCCACGATGAGACCGACCAGGACCACGGCCACCACGGGCAACGCGCGCACGGGCACGATGTTGAAGCTGGGAACGGGTGGCGGGCCGTGCCCTCCGGCGCCGGGCGGCGTGGCACCGGGCTCGCCCGCCCGCACCGCACCGGTCGGCGCCCCGTGCACTGTGTCGGTGGGCGCTCCAGGTCCCACGTCAATGGTGGTGTCCGTCACCGCAGCCTTCCTTTCCGGCACCGGGTCCGCCGATGATGCAACCGACCCCGTCGTGCTGTGTGGGCCGTCCGCCGGACGGCTGCCAGACGGCCATGGTAGATCGCGGCGAACGCCGGTGCGTGGCTGACGCTCCGGCCGTCGAACCCAGCTGGCGCCGCGGGGGAGCGCGGTGCGGCCTGACGCGACCGGGTGGCCTACCAGTGCCCGCGATGGACACTCTCCTCGACCGTGCGCCGCGCCCTGCCGATCGATGTCGAAGGCGGGTCCGGGAGGTCGGGCTCTCCGAGCAGCACGGCACCCAGCCAGCGCATGCTCGTAGGGGCGCCGATCGCCGACTTCAGCGCGTCCTCACCCCGGAAGTTGCCCAGGAACGCGGCGCCGACACCGCGATCGGCCGCCCCGAGCAGCAGCGTCATCACGGCGAAGGCGGCGTCGACGTGCCAGTAGGGCACGACCCATTCGACCTCGGCACCGTCGGCCCGGACCTTGTCCGGCTCGAGGTAGCGCTCGACGTAGGCCCCGGGATCGGAGAACGCCAGCACCACCACCGGTGCCCGGGCCATCCCTTCGTAGCGGCGGGACCTCGCTCGCCATGGTGCATCCGTCGTGGCCTCCCAGTAGAGGGCAGTCTGCTCGGGGCCCTCGAGCACCACCAGGTCCCGGCCCTGCGTGTTGCCGGCCGAGGGCGCGGACATCGCCCCCGCCACCAAGTCGTCCAGCACGCCGGGGGCGAGCGGTGCGTCGCGGAAGTTCCGTGTCATGTGCCGCCGCCGGGCCGCCTCCGCGAATTCCATGCCGGGCACGCTACCGCCGGGCCGGTTGTCGGCCGTCGGCCCGGTCACTACGGTGCGGTACATGAGCCGTCCCCCCGCCTTCTCCCGACGGATGCTCCTCGGGGGCGCGCTGGCCGGTGCCGCCGCCGCCGGCCTCGGCGCCTGCTCTTCCTCGTCGGAGTCGTCGACGTCGACCACCGGCGGGACGAGCCCCACGACGACGCCGACGAGGGTGCTCCAGCCGGGCGAGCGGCCCAATCCGGGCGCAGCCGCCGGAACCGACCAGCTGCCGCAGATCGAGAACATCATCGTGGTGATGATGGAGAACCACTCCTACGACAACGTGCTCGGAATGCAGCGGGGCCGCGGCGACGGTTTCACCCTGGACAAGTCGGGAAAGCCGACGGCCGCCAATCCCTGGCCGACGGGCTCGCCGATCGCGCCGCCCGGGCCGGGCACCTCGCTGCGGGCGTTCCCCATGCCCAACCCGTGCCAGCCCGAGGGCGAGCCGTACAACACGTGGAACGCCTTCTGGGCCTCGTACGCCGACGGCGCCAACGACGGGTTCGTGGGTAGCCAGAGCGGACCCGTCTCGATGGGCTACCTCGAGCCGGAGGTCGTGCCGTTCGTGAACTCGCTGGCGGCGACCTTCCCCGTGTGCGACCGCTACTTCTGCTCCGTCGGTGCCCAGACGTACCCGAACCGGCGGTACCTGATGGCCGGGACATCGCTCGGTCTGTTGACCGACGTGTTCCCGAGCGCCGCGCCGCCCAACGGCACGATCTTCCAATCGCTCGACGCCCACGGCATCTCCTGGAAGAACTACTACGCCAGCCTCCCGTCCGCCCTCATCTGGTCGTACCAGGCCTCACTGCCCGGTTTCTCCTCCCACCTGACGAAGATGGACCAGTTCTACGCGGATGCCGCCGCCGGGACGCTCCCCTCGGTGAGCATGGTCGACCCCGACTTCGGCTCGAATTCCGAGGAGGACCCGCAGGACGTCCAGTACGGCGACCAGTTCCTGGCCAAGGTGGTGACGGCCGTGATGGCGTCGCCGCAGTGGCCCCACACGCTGTTGCTGTGGTGCTACGACGAGTCGGGCGGCTACTACGACCACGTGGCCCCACCGGCCGCCGCCGTCCCCGACTCGGTGCCGCCGGACCTCGCACCGGGCGACACCCCGGGCTCGTTCGACCGCTACGGGTTCCGGGTCCCCGCCGGCGTCGTGTCGCCCTACGCCCGCAAGGACTACGTCTCACGCGTGGTCCACGACCACACCTCGTTCCTCAAGCTCGTCGAGACCAAGTGGAACCTCCCGGCCCTGACGCACCGGGACGGCGCCGCCGACGACCTCCTGGACTCCGTGGACCTCCATGCCGCGCCGGCATTCCTCACTCCGCCGAAGCTCGCCGCACCGCCCGACCCGTCGGTCCTGGCCGGATGCGTGGCCAGCGGTCCGGGCACCATCCCGCCGGCCTCGGCGATCGTCACCTCCTGAACGCCCGGCCCTCCGCCACGCCCGGCGCTCCTGGCCGGCGGGACCACCCCAGCGGCGGGCTCTCCTGATGCCCGCCGTTCCGAACGGCGGGCACTCCCCGGCGGCGAGCCCGGCGCCCGAGGGGGAATGTTGACCATCCTGGTAGCGTTTACCCCGTCGTAGGCAGCCGTAGGGATGGCTCCGACGTGGGTCGACCGGCGACCGTCGTCGGTCGTCCGACCACCATCCCGCCGACCCGTCAGGAAGCGAGACCGCCGTGCCCACCTTCAGAGAGATGCTCGCCGCAGCCAAGGCCAACATCCGGGAGATCACCACCGAGGAGGCCGAGGCCGAACTGGCCAGGCCCGGCTCCATCCTGCTCGACGTGCGCGAGCCCGACGAGTACGAGCAGGGCGCCATCGCCGGCGCCGTCCACCTGCCGAGGGGGAACCTCGAGACCTCCATCGAGGGTCGGATCCCCGACAAGTCGGCCCACGTGCTCGTGATGTGCGCCGGCGGGGTGCGCTCGGCGTTCGCCTCCGACACCATGCAGCAGCTCGGCTACACCGACGTGGCCTCCGTGGCCGGCGGCTTCAACCGGTGGAAGGACGAGGGGCGGGCCTGGGCGGCACCACGGTCGCTCAGCCCCGAGCAGCGCAACCGCTACCAGCGCCACCTGCTCCTGCCCGAGGTGGGGGAGACCGGTCAGCTGAAGCTCCTGGACTCCAAGGTGCTCCTGCTGGGCGCCGGCGGGCTCGGATCGCCCGCCGCCCTCTACCTGGCGGCCGCCGGCGTGGGCACCCTCGGCATCATCGACATGGACGTGGTCGACGCCTCCAACCTGCAGCGGCAGATCCTCCACAACACCGACCGGATCGGCGAGCGCAAGGTCGACTCGGCCAAGAAGACGCTGACACTCATCAACCCGGACGTGAACGTGGTCACCTACGACGTACGCCTCGGCGCCGACAACATCCTCGACATCATCGACGGCTACGACGTCATCGTCGACGGCACCGACAACTTCCCGACGCGGTACCTGGTCAACGACGCGTCACTGCTGAAGCGGATTCCGGTCATCCACGGATCCATCTTCCGGTTCGAGGGCCAGGTCACCGTATTCAATCCCTACGAGGGACCGTGCTACCGCTGCCTGCTGCCCGAGCCGCCCCCCGCTGAGCTGGCTCCCAGCTGTTCGGAGGCCGGTGTGCTCGGTGTGCTACCCGGCATCGTGGGCTCCCTCCAGGCGGTGGAGACCATCAAGGTGCTCCTCGGGATCGGCGACACGCTGCAGGGCCGCCTCCTCGCCTACGACGCCCTCGAGCAGAGCTTCCGCACCTTCAAGGTCCGGCGTGACCCGGCGTGCCCCGCCTGCGGTCCCGAAGCCGCCGAGATCGTCATCGCCGAGTACGACGACCTGTGCATGCCCCACGCCATCGAGGCGCCGGCCGCCTGATCGGCCGGCTGGCCACCTGGCCACCTGGCCNNCCTGACCACCTGACCACCTGACGCCATCGGGACGGCTGACGCCATCGGGACGCCGAGGGCCTACGTGGCGGTCACCGGTACGCCGATCTCGGCGGGGCTCACGGTGCGCGACGGGACCACGACGTCGAATCCGGCGATCGAGCGCTCCGTGTAGGTGATGCCGTGGCGATCGAGCCAGGCGGTCAACCCGGGTCCGGTCAGCGTGCCGGGATCGAGTCCCACCGTGGCGCCGAGCTGGCTCTCCAGGGCGCCCATCGAGGAGTCGGGGACGAAGATCCACGCCGTGCGTCCGCCGCCGGCCTGAGGGGAAGCCGGCAGGTTGCGGGTCGCCTCGGTGAGCGACCTGGCGTCGATCCTTCCGCCCGACTCGAAGGTCAGATCGTCAGCCACCCAGTAGCCCGCGTAGGCCCGTGTCACGTGCAGGCCGGTCAGACCTCCGGCCAGCGCATGCACCGCGGTGTTGGGATCGGAGGTGAACGTCGTGAGCCGACCCGGGGCGGAGACCGCGCCGAATCCGTCGTTGAACGCGACGATCGTGGACAGGCATGCGAGCAGGAGTACCGCACCCGCCACCCAGGTCACCGCCCCGGGTCGGACCAGCTGCCAGAGGCCACCGATCAGCACGAGCGACAGGAGTGGCGTGAGCGTGAGGCCGTAGCGTCCGTCGTTCCAGAACCACGCGGCCGGGGAGGCGGCATAGAGGAACGGGTACAGGGCCAGGGCGAGGACCAGGACCCACGCGTCGCGTCGCCGCACGACGAGCACCACCGAGCAGGCGACGACGAGAGCCACGAGGGCTCCGTAGACGGCGAATCCGAACGCTCGACCACCCTCCCAGTCGCCGGGGCCCTCGACCTGCAGGCCGAGCAGCATCGGCAGCACGTGGACGGAGAACGTGTGCAACCGCCCGCCGAAGGGCTCGAGTGCCGGTATGGGGGTCCGGTCCGTCGGATGGAGGGTGGACCAGATCCAGGGGGAGACGCCGACGAGCGCGGCGGCGGCGACCGTCGCGGCCCGGGCACCGATCCAACGGAGGGGCCGTCTGCGGAAGTTGACGACGAGGAACACACCGGTCGGCAGGATGATCTGCACGACCTCCGGGGACGCCCAGGCGCCGACGCCACCGATCAGGCCGAGGACCACCCAGTCGGCCCACCGGTCCGACCCCTCGTCCCGGTTCCGTTGCACGATCCGCACGCCCTGCAGGAGGAACCCGAGGGCGAGGACCATCTGCACCTCGTGGTAGCCGGTCTCCCGGGTGGAATTCCACAGCGACGACTCGGACCACACCCAGGCCAGCGCACCCGCCACGAGTCCCGCTGCCGGTGCGAGCAGGCGCCGGCCGATCCGCCAGATGAGCACGCACCCGACGAGCGCCAGTACGGCCGGTGTGGCGTCGAGGACGAACGGCGACTGCCCGAACAGGAGGAATCCCATGGCCACGACGTACGCCTCGACCCCGCCGTAGGACTGCCCCCAGGTGATGGCCGAGAAGTGGCCGCGCAGGATCTGGTGCGCCACGAGTCCGGTCGTCGCCTCGTCGGAGTTCATCGGGGCGTGCCCGAGGATCCATATGCGGAGGAAGAGGCCGAGGAGGACCGCCACGACGGTCAGGGCGGCGAGCACGTACCAGCCGGTGACCCGGCGTCCGGAGGATTGCCCGTGTCGAGACGGTTCCCGGCGTCCAGAGGGTTGCCTGGCGCGCCGCCGGAGCTCTTCCGACTGCGTGGCGGTCACCGGGTCCGATCGCTCGGTCGTCACCGGCGCCACGTCGGCCGTCATCCGGATCGTCCCGCCATGTCCGAAGGCTAGCTTCCGCGGGGGTGCCACCCGGGCCGCCCAGACCCCCGATCGCCCGGTTCGGTGGGGTGCACCGGCGAGTCGAACCTGCGGTCCCGAGCGCCGCCCCCGGAGGCGCGTTCGTGGGATTCCGGCCGTCTGAACTGGGTCGGATCCGGCTATCGGCCGGGCGGTCCACCGTCGAGGATGATGCCGACGGCCGACGGAATGTCGGCGGCGACGGCGTCCGGACCCGGGCCGTCGAGGTCCCAGGTCCGGCCCCGGTGGAACCAGATGGTGCGCAGGCCGACGCCCTGGCCGCCACGGATGTCGGCGGTCGCGGAGTCGCCGACCATCCAGCCCTCGAGCTCGCACCCGCACCGACGGGCGGCTTCGGTGAAGATGCCGGGGTCGGGCTTCCACGAGCCGACGACCGCCGACACGCAGACGGCGTCGACCTCGTCACCCAGCTCCGTCACCTCCAGCTTGCGTTCCTGGTATTTCGGCCCGTTGGTGACGACCGCGATCTTCCAGCCCGAGGACCGGAGCCTCCGCAGCGCGGCGCGGGAAGGATCGGGGAACGAGAACTCCGCGGGGTAGTCCACGTGGTAGGCCCCCACGAGGTCGTCCAGCGGAACCTCCAGGCCGAAGCGGTCCCGCACGTCGGCGAGCATGTCCTCCCGGTCCCGCATGCCGTCGTCGTCGGCCGCCACCAGCTGGGCGTGGCTCCCCTCGGGCAGTCCCCAGGTGTCGCAGAACCGGCGGGCCCATGCGGCGAAGGCGGCCTCGCGGTCGAGGAGGGTGTTGTCGAGGTCGAAGAGTGCGAGTGGCACATCCGGTGGTCTACTCGTCCGCCGAACGCGGACCGTCCAGGTCGAGGCCGCCTCCGGATATGGTGGGGCCACCCTCTCCGTCGACCCCCCGAGGATGCGATGACGTCTGCCAGCGCCGAGGCCGCACCCCCCGCCTCCGACAACCGTCTGAGCCCCGAGGTGCGCCGCGCCGGGGTCGTCGTCGTGCTCGGAGCGATCATGGCGATCCTCGACAC
>PMFY01000353.1 GCA_003157945.1 Acidimicrobiaceae bacterium
CCGACCCCACCACCGGCACCACGAACGACAAGGTCGAGCTGACCGACGAGGAGTGGCGGGCCCGGTTGACCCCGGAGCGCTACGCCGTGCTGCGCCAGAAGGGAACGGAGCCGGCCTGGTCCGGCGAGCTCCTGCACGTCGAGGGTTCGGGGATGTTCACCTGTGCCGGCTGCGGTGCCGAATTGTTCCCCACGGAGGCCAAGTTCGAGTCGGGCTCCGGGTGGCCGAGCTTCACCCGGGCCCTGGCCGACGGCACCATCGAGGAGCACGAGGACAAGTCGTTCGGCATGCGCCGGGTCGAGATCACCTGTGCCCGCTGTGGCGGCCACCTGGGCCACGTGTTCCCCGACGGTCCGGCCCCCACCGGACTGCGCTACTGCGTCAACTCGCTCTCCCTCGAGTTCGAGCCGAACGAGGGCTGACCCGGCGGCGACGTCCGGTTCCGCCGAGGATCCGCCGANNTCCGCCGAGGATCCGCCGAGGATCCGCCGAGGATCCGCCCCCGACCGGTCCGGTCGGGGGCGGATGCGCGTCGAGGGGGCTCGACCGCCGACGTCAGCCGGTGACCAGGCGTTCCTCCAGCAGTTCGAAGAGCGAGCCGAGCGTGTCGGCCTCCTCGAAGCCGCCCGTCCGGACCAGGACCCGGCCGGCGTCCGCCAGCGCCTGGCACGCCTCGAACGTCTCCGCCTTCGACAGGATCACGTGGCCGCCGAAGTGGACGGGCCGGCCGTGGACGGNNGGCTCGGCGGCCGGGCGGACGACCCGGTGGACGTCGACGGTGGCGAAGCGGAGCGCGGGTCCGACCTCATCGGCCACGACCTCGATCTTGAACCGCTTGTCGCCGTCCTCGGTCTCCCAGCTGCGCTGCTCGAGGCGGCCGGTGACGATCACCCGCATCCCCTTGGTGAGACTGAGGGCCACGTTCTCGGCCAGGTCGCGCCAGGCGACGACGTCGAAGAAGGAGGTGGATTCCTCCCACTCGTTCGTCTCCCGGTTCTGCCACCGGCGGTTGGCCGCCACGCCGATCGTGCAGGTGGCCTGGCCCTCGCGGGTGTAGCGGATCTCCGGATCACGGGTGAGGTTCCCGACGATCGTCGTGGTGGTGGCGCTGCTCATGGATGGTCCCTTCGGTGCACCGGAGTGCCTCACCGCCGGCACCTCGGCACCGGACGGGCCACCCGGACGGGCGACACGGCCACCCTCCACCGACGACCTTGCCGGGCTGCCGCCACGGACCTCGCACCGACCTTGCCGGGCGCCCCGGTGGATCGGCGAGGGGTCAGCCCGTGGCCCCAGCCCCGGCATCGGCGTCGTCACCGGCCCCGGCATCGGCGTTGTCACCGTCACCATCACCGTCACCGTCACGGCCACCGACCTCAGCGCTGCCGTCTTCCCGCCGGGCCATCCGGGGAAGATCGATCAGCTGGTGGCCGACGTCGAGCAGGACGAGGTAGACGACGCCGACCCCCACCACGCCGTAGGCGGCGATCACCAGGAGGTTCGAGGTGATGGCGGTCGAGCCGAAGTAGGCGATCCCCCGAGCCGCCGCCGTGCCCGCCCCGGACGGCAGCCACGGCCCGATGTCCCGCCAGAACGGCGGGAGGAGCTGCCATGCGTACGGTCCCCCGGCACTCGGATTGCCGAGGACGACGAACACGATGATGGCCAGGCCGATCCCGATGGTGCCCGCCACCACGAGAAGGGCCATGGCGAAGGCACCGGCGCAGAAGATCACGAGTGCGCCGAGCAGTCCGAGCTGGATCGTCGGTCCGGGAAGCGCATGGAGGATCGGCCCGACCACGATGGCGCCGGCCAACCCGGTCACCAGTGCGTAGACGGCGATCGCCCCCAGGCGCAGCGTGGCCCGTCGGGCGTTGGCCGGCCGGGAGCCGGTACTGATGCCCAGGATCGAGGCCACCAGGTACCCGCCCACGATCCAGCCGATCACCAGGTAGAACGACGTCAGACCGTTCCGGTCGCCCGGTGTGGGCGGGCGGATGTCGTGGACCACCACGGTCCGGTGGTAGCGGGCGGCGACCGCGTCGAGGACATCGGTCACGGCCACGGACGCGGACACCCCGCTGGCGCTCGCCTCGAGCAGTTGTTCGTCCGCCGCGGTCGGGTCGACGACGAGGACCCCGAAGACGTCCCGCCGCAAAAGCTGGCGGGTGCCCGCGGCGACCGACGGGGCCGCCGTCACCTCGACGGGGTGGCCGGGGATGCCGTTCAGCGCCTTCACCAGCTGCGGGGCATCGGCCGCCGGGGCGACCACCGAGATGGGCAGGCCGTGGGGCTCGGGGTGATGGAACGCCCCGACGTACGACGTGATGAACGCCACCTGGATGACGGCCACGCCGATGACCAGGAAGACGGCCCGGGGCGTCACCGCGTCCTTGAACTCGTCCCGGAAGCTCGTCGGTGTCGGGTCCGGATCGCTCATCGCCGCCCAGTCTCCCGCAGCGTCCGAGGTCGGCGGGGTGATCCGGTGGTCGGTACCGCTCGGTACCATTGGCCATTCTCCCGGGCCGAGACCTCCGTCCGGGCGCCGCGCCAAAGGACACCGCCATGCCACCGATGCCGACCGGGCCCCTCCACGGTGTGCGGGTACTGGACCTCAGCTCGGTCGTGATGGGCCCGCTGGCCACGCAGATCCTCGGCGACCTGGGGGCCGACGTCATCACGGTGGAGGATCCGAGGGGCACCCTCAGCCGGGTGATGACGGCGGGTCCGGTACCGACGCTGTCGGGCCTGGCCCTCAACCTGCTGCGCAACAAGCGCAATGTGGTCCTCGACCTCAAGGATCCCGAGGGGCGCCGGGAGGCACTGGAGATCGCCGCCACCGTCGACGTGGTCGTGACGAACCTGCGGCCGGGCACCCTGGCCCGGCTCGGCATGACCTACGAGGACGTGCGGGCCGTGTGCGAGGACGTCGTCTACTGCCAGGCCCAGGGCTATCCGTCCGACTCCCCCGCCGCCGACGCACCGGCCTACGACGACGTGATCCAGGCCGGTTCCGGCATCCCGGACACGTTCCGGCGCATGGGTGGCGTACCGGTCCTGGTGCCGACGCTGGTGGCCGACAAGGTCAGCGGCCTGACCATCGCCTACGCCGTGCTCGCCGCCCTCTTCGAGCGGGAGCGCACCGGCCGGGGTCAGCGGGTCGAGGTCCCGATGATCGACGTCATGACGGCCTTCACCCTGGTCGAGCACGCCGGACCCGCCACCACGGTGCCGCCGCTCGGCCCTCCGGGCTACGGCCGGATCCTGAACCCGGAGCGCAGGCCCCAGCGCACGAGGGACGGGTGGATCAACGTCCTCGCCTACACGCAGCAGAACTACGAGGACCTGTTCACCGCGGCGGGCCGGGACGACCTGGTGCAGGACGAGCGGATCCGGTCGCCCCGGTCCCGGATCGAACACGCCGACAGCCTCTATGCCGAGGTGGCCGGCGTGCTCGTCGACCGCACCACGGCCGAGTGGCTCGAGTTCTGCGCCGACAGGGGCATCCCGGCGTCACCCGTGCCCACCCTCGAGGAGCTGGTGGAGGAGCTCCCGGAGGACGAGCACCCGTTGGCGGGCCGGTACAAGGTCATCCCCCAGCCGGTGCGCTTCGCCAACCACCCCGGGCCGACGGTGCACCGCCACGCCGCCGTCAGCGGTCAGCACAACGAAGAGGTGCGGGCCGAGGTCGCCGGGTGGGCCGCGCACCACCCCGCGCCCACGGCCCACGACACGACATCCGACGACCCGATGACCAGCGAGGAGGGCCGATGACTGGCGAGGAGGACCAATGACCCCGACGACCACAGGTGCCACGTTCGGTGACGTCACCGTCGTCCTCGACGACCGGCGGGTGGCCGAGGTGGAGATGCACCGGCCGCCGGCCAACTACTTCGACGC
>PMFY01000064.1 GCA_003157945.1 Acidimicrobiaceae bacterium
CGGCGTCGACCGGGTGTTCGTCCGACCGTGGCGGAGGACGTCGGACGCACTGGAGTCCATCGGCCGGTTCGCGGACGAGTTCCTGGCCCCGTGAGGCCACGCGTCGACCAGGCCGCCAGGTGCCCGTCGGCCTGACCGTCGGGTGCGGACCCGCCTGACCGCCGGGTGCGGACCCGCCGGATCCGTGGGTGCACGACCTTCGGAGCCGGTCCCGTAAACTGGGGTAGCCGGGCGTACAGGGGGAAGGGTCGGGACGGTGGTCCCTACTGACGGGGCCTCCGGCGAAGAGCGGCAGCAGGCGAAGAGCGGTAGCAGTAGGGGAGGCGCACGTGGTCTACGTCCTGGCCCTGGCGGCGGCGCTGGCCAACGCGGTGACGAGCATCCTGCAGCGCATGGGAGTCGAGGACGCCCCCGAGGATGCCACGCTGCGCCTGAGTCTGATGACCCACGCCCTCCGTCGCGGGGTCTGGCTGATCGGGTTCGCGGTGATGGTGGGATCGTTCCTGTGCCAGGCGGTGGCACTGCACCTCGGTGATCTCAGCCAGGTCCAGCCCATCCTCACCACGGAGCTCCTCCTCCTGGTCCTGATCCTGGCCACGTGGTTCCGCTTCCGCATCACCTCCCGGGAGTGGTTGGGGGCGTTCGCCGCCGCCGGCGGACTCGCCGGTTTCCTGATCGCCGCCCAGCCGACAGCCGGCGCATCGGCGCCCACCAACCTGAGCTGGCTGATCGCCGGCTCGATCTGCGGCGCCGTGGTGGTGGTCACCGTGCTCCTCGCGCTCCGGGGCCCGCGCTGGTGGCGGGCCGCCATGTTCGGCGCCGCCGGAGCCGTCGGCTTCGCCTTCACGGCCGCCCTGATCAAGTCGGTCGGCGACGTGGTGGCCGGCGACTGGACCCAGATGTTCGAGCACTGGCAGACCTATGCCCTCGCCGCCTGTGGTCTGGCCTCGGTGTTCCTGGCCCAGAACGCATTCCACGCCGGTCCGATCGCCGCCTCGCAGACGGCGCTGGTCATGGTCGACCCCCTGGCCAGCCTGGCCATCGGCATCGGGCTCTTCGGCGACAACCTGCGGACCGCCGGCGCCTACGGCCCGCTCGAGGCCATCTCGTTGCTGATCATGTTCGCCGGAGCCGTCTCCCTGGCCCATTCACCACTCATCTCGGGCCTGCGGGGCGAGGACGACCGGTTCGCCGAACTCCTCTCCACCCGGTCGCGCTCCGAGCGCCTGGCCGCGCACGTCCAGGCCGAGGTGCACTAGGTGCACGAGGAGAGGTGGGGGGCCACGTGAACGTCGGACATCTGACCGATCCCGCGCTGTTGGCCGTCCCCGACCGGACGGCCCTCGTCGCCGGGCCGGAGGCCACCACCTACCGGGAGCTGGAGTCGCTCGTCCGGCGCGTCGGGTCGGCGCTGGCTCGTGCGGGGGTGGGTCGCGGGGACACCGTCGCCCTGGTGGACGTGGCGGGCGCGCTGCCGGTGGCCACCATCCTGGCTGCGGCCCGGCTGGGGGCGGCGACGGCCCAGATGAACGCCTACCTGACCGCCGGCGAGCTCCGACAGCTCGTCGGACTCGTCGGGGCGCGGGTGGGGGTGGCGGGCGCACCGTTCGCCGAGCGCCTGGGAGCGGCGGTCGACGGTCCGGTGCTGGGCTGGTCCGACGTGGTCGACGCCGAGGAGTGGGCAACTCCGTCGGTCGGCGAGCGCGAGGACACCGCCCTCGTGCTGTTCACCAGCGGCACGACCGGACTGCCCAAGCCCGTGGCCATCAGCCACGGCGTGGTGGCCGACCGGCTGGCCTACTGGACCAAGCCCATCGATCCGACCGCGGAACAGGCGGTGGACATGATGTCCGCGCCCATCTTCCACATCGGGGGCACTCTCGGCCTGTTCGTCTCCCTGCACCAGGGCAAGGAGCTGGTCCTGCTGCCGAAATTCGACGCCGGGGCCTGGCTCGAGCTGGTGGAGCGGCACCGGGTGCGCCAGACCTTCGTGGTGCCGACGATGCTGCTCCGGATCCTCGACCACCCGAGGTTCGCCGACACCGACCTCAGTTCGCTGCGGTCGTTGAGCTACGGCGCGGCCCCGGCGTCGGCCGACCTCATCCGCCGGGCCATGGCCGAGCTGCCCGGGGTCGACTTCGCCAACACGTTCGGGCAGACCGAGACACTGGGCGCCTACGCCTCGCTGACGCCCGACGACCACCGGCGGGGTGACCGGTTCGGCTCGGTGGGACGACCCCTCGCCGGCGTCGAGCTGCGCATCGTGGACCCGATCTCCGGTGCCCCTGTCGTCCCCGGCGAACCCGGCGAGTTCTGGGTGCGCGCCGCCCAGAACACGACTGCGGACTGGTTGGCGACCGGGGACACCGGGTGGCAGGACGAGGAGGGCTTCCTGTTCCTGTCCGGCCGACTGTCCGACGTGATCAACCGCGGTGGCGAGAAGCTCGGGCCGACCGAGGTGGAGGACGCGCTACGCGCCCATCCCGCCGTGCGCGACGCCGCGGTCGTCGGGGTGCCCGACGCCGAGCTCGGGGAGCGGGTGGGGGCGGTGGTCGTCGTCACGGGGTCCGTCTCGGCCGACGAGCTCGCCGTCCACTGCGCGACGCGGCTGGCGTCCTTCAAGGTGCCCGAGTACATCGGATTCGCCGACGAGCTGCCGGTCACCGTCCTGGGCAAGCTCGACCGACGGTCGCTGCCCGACCTGCTCCCGGACGTCCGGGTGGGGGCGCGTCCGTCCACCTGACCGTCTGACCGGGGATAGTCGACCCGGCCCGCGTCCGGGCCGGCGCGCTAGTCTCCCGGGCGTCCACCCTCGAGGGTGGCCGACGACATCGGAGGAACTGCAGGTGACCGACGACGACCTGAGCACCATCATCGGCACGCCCACGAGCACCACGGTCGTGACCGTGGAACGCGGCCAGCTGGCGGAGTTCGCCGCCGCGGTCAAGGACTCCAGCCCCGAGTACCGCGACCCACGCGCCGCCGCCGCCGTGGGGCTGGCCGGGATCCCGGCTCCCCCGACCTACCCGTTCGTGATGGGGAACTTCGGTGCCTTCCCCGAGCTCCAGCCCGACGACGCGCCGAAGGGCAACCCGATGGGAGCGGTCCTCGGGCCGCTCATGGCCAAGGGCGGCCTCATCCTCCACGGCGAACAGGAGTTCACCTACCACCGGCCCGTCTACGCCGGCGACGTGCTGGAGGGCCGGGGCACGGTGGTGGACGCGTACCGCAAGGAGTCCAAGGGCAAGGTGATGACCTTCGTCGTGGTCGAGACGGCGTGGAGCGACCAGGCGACGGGCGAACCGGTGTGCACGTCGCGGATGAACATCATCCACCGCATCTGATGGCCGCACCCGAGGTGTCGCCCGCCGACGCCGCCGTGCTGCGGCGGGTGGAGGACGGTGTGGCCTGGATCACCCTGAACCGGCCGGAGGCCGGCAACGCCCTGACCGCCGCCATGCGGGACCAGGTGGTGGCGTGGCTGGAGGAGGCCTCGGCCGACCTCGGCGTCCGGGTCGTCGTGCTGACCGGGAGCGGGGAGAAGGGCTTCTGCACCGGCGCCGACCTGCGGTCGTCGGGCCCCGCGCTCCCCCGTCCGGAGGGCGCTCCCGACCGCGCCGTCGGCGATGCCGCCCGCCTCATCCGTACCGGATGGCAGCGCCTGGTGGCCGCCGTGCTCGACTGCGAGAAGCCGGTGATCGCCGCCGTCAACGCCACCGCCGCCGGAGGTGGGATGCACCTGGCGCTCGCCTGCGACCTGGTGCTGGCCGCCGAGGAGGCCAAGTTCATCGAGGTCTTCGTCCGGCGGGGGATCGCCCCCGACGCCGGGGGTGCCTACCTCCTGGCCCGGCTCATCGGGCCGCAGAAGGCCAAGGAGCTGTTCTTCTTCGGGGACGACGTGCCCGCCCGGGAGGCCGAGCGCCTCGGACTCGTCAACAAGGTGGTCCCACGCGCCGAGCTCGAGACCGAGGTGACGGCGTGGGCGGCGCGCCTGGCGGCCGCCCCGACCAAGGCCATCGGCGTGGCCAAGTACCTGACCAACCGGGCACTCGACACCGACCGGGCCACGGCCCTGTGGGATGAGGCCGTGGGCCAGGAGCTGGTGACGGGCACCGAGGACTGCCGCGAGGGCCTGACCGCCTTCGCCGAGCGGCGGCCGCCGGTGTTCCGGGGCTGGTAGGCCGGCCGCCGGCCGGGCCGTTCCCCGATCCGGACGGCCGGAGGGGTGGCCCGCCCGGGGCCGTCGCGGCGGCCGTCGGCAACTGGAACGGGTTCTGTTTCCCGACGTCGAGATGCTAGAACTGCGAGGTGCACATGATCGGTGAAACCCACCTCCTGCCCGCGTCCACGTACGCCGACTGGATGGCCGTGCTGCGCATCGGCCTCGGCCTCTGGTGGATCAAGAGCTTCGCCCACAAGGACCTCGGGGGATGGCTCAAGCGGGGGTCCGGCATCGAGTGGGGTGGCTCCGTCGCCGAGAAGCACAAGTGGGGCTTCGTCAAGACCGGCTTCGACAAGGTCGTGCGGCCCCACCCGATCCCGATGGCGTACATCGTGGTGTTCTCGGAGCTGGCCCTCGGGCTCGGCCTGGTTCTCGGCTTCCTGACCCCGATCGCCCTGGTCTGCAGCATCCTCCTCAACCTCCTCTACTTCGTGCTGATGATCAGCGACTGGGCCGAGCAGGGTCAGAACCTGATGATGATCCTGGCCGCCGTCGTGGCGCTGTTCACCGAGTCCTGGCTGGTCTTCTCGATCGACCACCTGCTGCACCTCTTCGGGGCCTGAGCCGGTGGCCATCGGGATCCGGGAGGAGCACGAGGAGCTGCGGGCCGCCGTCCAGGGTTGGGCCGACACCCGCGACGTGGCGGGCGCAGTGCGCGTGGCGCTCGACGCCGACGCCGACACCGTCCCGCCCTACTGGGACGACCTCGCCGCGCAGGGACTGCTGGGCATCCACGTGCCGGAGGAGTTCGGTGGACAGGGAGCCGGCATCGTCGAGTTGGCCGTGGTGGCCGAGGAACTGGGCCGGAACGCCGCCGTAGGTCCCTGGGACACCTCCCTGGTGGTGGCCGGCATCGTGGCCGCCGACGGTGGCGGTGTGCTGGCCAAGGCGCTCCTGCCCGGCCTGGCCGATGGGAGCCTGACGGCGTCGCTCGCCTTTCCCGTCGCCGCGCCCGACGGCTCGCCGCTGGCGCCCCCCGGCCTCGTCGGCGAGCCCGGGCCGGACGGCTCGCTCCTGGTGACCGGCACGCTCCGACCCCTCGTGCACGGCGCCGTGGTCACCCACGTGCTGGCCCCGGTGGCGGTCGGCGACGCCACCCGCTGGGTGGTCCTGGAGCGGGCCGACACCACCGGAGTGGTCGAGCTGAAGAGCTTCGACCCGACCCGACCGGTGGCGGCGTGGACACTGACCTCCGCTCCGGTGGGGTCGGACCGGGTCCTCGACGTGCGCACGGGCGCCGTGCGGGACCTGGCCCTCGTCGTCCTGTCGGCCGAGGCCGTCGGCGGTGCCCGGTGGTGCGTCGACACGGCCGCCGAACACGCCCGCACCCGCGAGCAGTTCGGCCGGCCCATCGGCCAGTTCCAGGGGGTCAAGCACCGCGTGGCCAATCTGCTGGTGTCGGTCGAGCAGGGCGTGGCCGCCACCTGGGACGCCGCCCAGGTGCTCGAGTCCGAGGGGGGCACGCCCACCGGTGAGGAGACCGACCAGGCCAGCATGGCCGTCCACCTGGCCGCGGCACTGGTCCTCGACGGCTACGTGGAGGCCGCCAAGGGGGCCATCCAGGTGCTCGGCGGCATGGGCTTCACCTGGGAGCACGATGCCCACGTCCACCTGCGCCGAGCCACCACCCTGCGGCAGCTGGTCGGCGGCACCGCGCCACTGCGGGCCGAGTCGGCGCGCCTGGCCCTGGCCGGCTGGCGCCGCCACCTCACCGTCGACCTGCCCCCTGGGGCCGAGGCGCTGCGGGCCGAGATCGGTCAGCTGCTGACCGGCGTGCTGGCCATCGCGGACGACGCCGGACGGCAGCGGGCCCTGGCCGACCTCGGGCTGCTCGCCCCGCACTGGCCGTCGCCCTGGGGAAGGGACGCCGGGGCCGTCGAACAGCTCGTCATCGACCAGGCGTTCGCCGAGGCCGGGCTCAAGCGGCCCACCTTCGCCGTGGCCGCCTGGGCGCTCCCCACGATCATCGCCCACGGCACCGACGGGCAGACCGAGCGGTTCGTGGGGCCGTCGATGCGGGGCGACATCATCTGGTGCCAGCTCTTCAGCGAGCCGGGGGCCGGTTCGGACCTGGCGTCGCTCACGACGCGGGCCACCAGGGTCGACGGCGGGTGGTCGTTGACGGGACAGAAGGTGTGGACGTCCGTGGCGGCCAAGGCCCACTGGGGCATCTGCCTGGCCCGGACGAACCCGGACGTCCCGAAGCACCAGGGGATCACGTACTTCCTCGTCGACATGCGCTCGGCCGGCATCGAGGTCCGCCCCCTGCGCGAGATCACCGGTGCCTCCCTGTTCAACGAGGTCTTCTTCGACGACTGCTTCGTGCCCGACGAGTGTGTCGTCGGCGAGGTCGACGGTGGGTGGAAGCTCGCCCGGACGACCTTGGCCAACGAGCGGGTCTCCCTCTCGACCGACTCGGCATTCGGGGGTGCGCTCGAAGGCGTGCTCGGGCGGATCGCCGCCCGGCCGGACCTGCAGGACCCGGTGACCCTCGACCGGCTGGGCCAGCTCCTCGCCGAGGCCCAGTCCCTCGCCCAACTCGGGATGCGGGCGACCCTGCGGTCCGTCGGCGGCCTCCAGCCGGGGCCCGAGTCGAGCGTCCGCAAGCTGGTCGGCGCCGAGTTCGACCAGCGGGTCCACGAATTCGGTCTCGACATCTGCGGACCGGAAGGTGCGGTCTTCGACGGCGACGCGGCCTTCTCGGCCTACATGGTGCTCCAGTCGAAGTGCATGACCATCGCCGGAGGGACGAGCGAGGTCCAGCGCAACGTGATCGGCGAACGACTGCTCGGTCTGCCGCGGGACCCGGAACCGGCCCGGTGACGGACCGCCGGTCCTCCCGTCCGACCGGGGGCGGGACGCCCCCACCGTTCGACGACCGGTCGGGTGGTCACCCCGTCCCCACGGGACGTCCGGCGGACGGTGCGGGATTCGTGCACCGCGGACCCGGGCGGAGGACCCGCACCGGTGGCTGCCGTGGCACGGCGTGGCGGGGAAATGGGAGACTGATCGACCACGACCGGGGAGCCCGGTGGTGGCCGCGCGAGGCCCGGTGGCGGGTCGAGGAGGAGGGAGTGGGACATGGCTGACGCAGCGCTGTACTTCGAGGACGTGGCCGAGGGTGACGAGGCCCCGGAGCTGACCCACGTGCTCACCCGCACCGATCTGGTGGCCTACGCCGGGGCATCGGGGGACTTCAACCCGATGCACCATGACGAGGTCAAGGCGACGGCGGCCGGCCAGCCGAGCGTGTTCGGTCACGGCATGTTCTCGATGGGACTGCTCGGCACCGCCATCACCAACTGGGTGGGCATCGGCAACGTGAAGCGCTTCACCGTCCGGTTCGCCCGCCAGACATGGCCCGACGAGGAGCTCCACTCGAAGATCGTGGTCACGGGCAAGCGCACCGACGGCGACGCCCACGTGCTCGATCTCGACGTGCGACTGCACAATGCGGCCGGCGAGGAGAAGGTGGTCGGCGAGGCCACCGCCCAGGTGCCCAGCCGCGCCTGACCCGGTCCGGCCGCACCCGGACCGCGCCCGACCCTCGGGCCCCGTCCGGTCCGCCGATGGCCGGTACGCCGGAGTCGGGTTCGCGGGCCGGGTGCGTCACCCGGTCCCGGGACGGCCGGGGGTACAGTCGGGTCCGGGTGGGGACCGGCCGCCGCATGTCGCCCGATAGGGTCGACTGACGACTGGTGGAGTGAACATCCAGGGAGGGCTGTGGAGCGACGGCGTCGACGTGGACACCGGAGCCCCCGCGCCACCACCGGGAGGCGGTCCACCGCTGCGGCCGTCGCCGGCGCCGCGACACTCCTCCTCGCCTCGTCGGTGCTGGCCGGCTGCGGCAACGTGACCGTCCTGACGGTGACCCATGCCGGGGACACGGACGGGGTGACCGCCAAGACGATCCGCGTAGGTGCACTGGGCTCGTTCAGCGGATTCGCGGCATCCGACTTCGCTCCCGTCGAGACCGGGGCCGCGATCTATTTCGACCAGCTCAACGCCTCGGGCGGGGTCTACGGCCGGAAGATCGTGTACTCGCCGATCGTGGACGACGGTACGTCGCCCTCCGGCAATACCGCCGGTGCCCAACGCCTCGTCCAGAGCAAGGTGTTCGCCGTGGTCGGCGTCGGGACACCGTTCTTCACCGGCTCGTCCATCCTGCGCTCCCAGGCCGTCCCGACCTTCGGGATCCAGGAGAACACCAACGTCCAGTGGTCGGGACCGACCATGTTCGGGGCCGGTGGTTCGATCATCTCCGACTCGCTGCCGATGCCCCAGGTGGCCTACGTGGCCCAGCAGACCCACGCCCGGGCGGCCGCGGTCCTCGCCTACAACGTGGCCCAGTCCTCCGACGGGTGCATCAGCGTCATCGCCGCCCTGCGGAAGTACCACATCGACACCCCGATCATCGACACCTCGATCACCTACGGGGCGACCTCCCTCGACGCCGACGTCTCCCGGATGCAGCAGCAGGGGGTG
>PMFY01000168.1 GCA_003157945.1 Acidimicrobiaceae bacterium
GGTGGTCGAGGGTCAGCTCGGCGGGCACGCCGTCGCCATCGCGACGGTGCCCCCACTCGAACCGGTAGAGCCCGGTGTGGATGTGGTCGCGTTCCTCGAACATCCGGCCGGCGGCGTGCAGCGCGTTGACCTGGTCGACCGCCCACCGGTTCCACTCGTCGTGGTGGCGGTCGAGCACGTAGTAGATGCCGAGATAGCTGCCGGTGGCGGGGTCGGCCACCAGTGCGCCGTCGCCCGTCGGGTAGCGGAGGCCTTTCAGCGGTGCCGTCGACACGAACCGGGCGCCGGCGAAGTTATAGGCGCCGATCTGGCATCCGGCGTAGAAGTGGTCCCGCTCGTACCAGCGGTTGTAGGCGACTTCGTGGCCGCGGTGGGGTTCGACCAGGGTGTAGAGCATGGTGCCGATCCGAATGGGATCGTCGGTGACGCCTCCGCTGGCGGGGGTCGAATTGCGGGTCATCGTGCGTGTGCTCCGTTCGTGTCACGGGGGGCCTGGTCGGCCAGGGCCCTCTTGTCTACCTTCATCATCGACGTCAGGGGGAGACGGTCCAGGACGACCACCCGGTCCGGCGCCTTGTAGTCGGCCAGTGTCGCCCGCACGGCCTCCCGGAGGCCGGCCAGGAGCCCGTCGGCGTCGGGTTCGACCCCGGGTGCCGGCACCACGAAGGCCACACCCACCTCGCCGAGGACCGGGTCGGGCAGGCCGACCACGGCGATCTGGTCGATGCCCGGGAAGTCGCCGAGCGCACCCTCCACCTCGGCCGGGTAGACGTTGTAGCCCCCCCGGATGTACAGCTCGTTGGCCCGACCCACCAGGTGGAGGCGTCCGTCGTCGTCGAGGTACCCGAAGTCGCCGGTCGTCAGCCACCCGTCGGCGGCCAGCACGGCGTCGGTGGCCGGTCGGTCGACGACCAGTCCGGCGGCCCCGGGCCCCGTCAGGGGGCCGCCCCAGTAGCCGCGCATGACCGCCGCCGAGCGCAGGCGGACCCGGCCGACCTCGCCGGCGGCCACGGGCGACCCGTCGTCGTCGGCGACGATCAGCGCCACCCCGGGGACGGGACGCCCGACCGACGTGGCGACCGCCTCGTCCGGGTCACCGGGCACGGTGCCGGTGCCGAGCGAGGCCTCGGTCGACGTGTAGCGGACGACCACGGGGACCCCGAGGGCCTGCCGCATGGCCGCCACCAGCTCGGCGGGCACCCGCGACGCTCCGGTCCCGGCGATCCGCAACGACGTCAGGTCGGCATCGGCCAGTTCGGGCCGCGCCAGCACCAGTGCCCACTGGGTGGGCACGCCCTGGGCCACGGTGATGCGCTCGGCCGCCATGACGGCCACGGCATCGGCCGCCCTCCACGGTGTCGGGGTGATCACGGTGGTCACGCCGTTGGCGGCCTCGTCCCAGATCCGGGTCATCGATCCCACATGGGCGAACGGCAGGGGGGAGAGCCGCCGGTCCCCTGCCTCGGACAGCACATCGGTGCCCTCGGCCACCGCGCGCAGGTTGTCGTGGTCGAACACGGCACCCTTCGGCAACCCCGTGGTCCCGCTGGTCCACACCACGGCGACGGGGTCCGACGGGTGGAGGTCGGGCCACGCCGGCGGCGGCGGTCCGTCGACCGCGGCCAGGCAGCGGGCGCGGGCGAGCACCGCTCCGGTCGGGCCGGACGGTGGCTCGAGTCCGTCGTCGACGATCGTCACGACCGGACGGGTCCGCTCCACGATGGAGGTCACCTCGGGGTCGCCGAGCCGGAGGTTGATCCCGGAGGTGATGGCGCCCAGTCGGGCCACGGCCGCGTAGCAGACCATGTAGTCGATCGAACTGGGGAGGAGGAGGCACACGACGGTGCCGGGTCCGACCCCGTGGGTGGTCAGGAGACCGGCCACCCCGTCGGCACCACGGTCCCACTCGGCGAACGTCAGGGTCCGGCGCGGCCGGTCGGCGACAGCCGGCTCGACGTACGCCTCGACGTCGGCGTTGACCCGGGCGGCGGCGCGCAGGACGTCGACCAGTGTGGCGTGCTCCCCCTCGATCTGACGCGCCGTCATATCGTGGGCGACTGTACCAGTGCCCCACCGGGCGGACCCCCGGGCCCGCCGGTCGCGGCGGGCCGTCGCGGTCGGCGAGGGTCGTGGACTGTCCGGGGGCCCGTCGGTAGCCTCGTCGGCGACGGGCCCGGCGATCCGGTCGGCCCGCGACACAGGAGGCTCGACCGTGGACTTCGTCGTCAAGGGAACCGTGCTCCCCGTCCTGGAGGCGACCCTGCAGCCGGGCGAGACCCTCATCTCCACCCACGGCGATCTCGGCTGGATGACGCCGACCATCCAGCTCAGTCAGACGACGGGTGGCAAGGGCTTCTTCAAGGCGGCCAAGCGCGTGGTCGGCGGCGCCGGGCTGTTCCTGACCCGGTACACCTCCGAGGGCGGACCCGGAACGGTCGTCTTCCCGGCCAAGCTGCCCGGGAACATCATCAGCGTCGACGTCACCCCACAGCAGTCGTACTTCGTCCACCGCTCCGGATTCCTGTGCGGCACCGACGGCATCGAGGCCTCGGTCGCCATGCAGCAGAAGCTCGGTGGCGCCTTCCTCGGTGGCATGGGGTTCTTCCTCCAGCACCTGACCGGGACCGGCCAGGCCTGGCTCGAGTTGTCGGGCGAGATGTTCGCCTACGACCTCGAGCCCGGGATGACCATGCGGGTCCACCCCAGCCACGTCGGCGCTTTCACCGAAGGCGTGGACTTCTCCATCGCCACCATCCCCGGCATCGCCAACAAGATGTTCGGCGGCAACGGGTTCTTCGTCGCCACCCTCACCGGTCCCGGTCGGATCTGGCTGCAGTCGATGAGCATCAGCCAGCTGGCGGCCGAGGTCGGCGACTACCTCCCCGGTGACGGCTCCGGCGGGAGCAGCGGTGGCGGATTCAACCTGAGCGGCGGCATCAGCTCGATCCTGGGGAACTGAGACCGCCCGACGCCCCCGGAGTCGTCGCCGCGCCGTCGGCCCCCGATGGTCGCCGGTACTCGAGCCAGCCGTAGACCGTGGGCACGTCATCGCGGCGATAGGCGGCCAGGAGCGCGCTGCGCACCATCTGCCAGCCCGCGAACCCGGCCGTGACCTCGCCGGGATCCCAGCGGAACGTCGTCAGCTCGAGACCGTTGCTGCCGAGGTTCGTCTCGACGCGGAGGGATTGGGGCGGCCAGCCGTCGAGCACCGGCTCGTAGGTGAAGACCAGGCGGCCACCCGGCGCCACCACCCGACGCACCTCGTGGAGCAGGGCCGGAAGGTCGGGTGTGAACTCGAACCCCCCGACCACGGTGACGACGTCGAACCACCCGTCGCGTGCGTCGGCCACGAAGTCGCGCAGGTCGGCCCGGACGACGGTGGCCCGCGGCACCCGCGCCGCCGACCGCTCCACCATGGCGGCCGCCAGGTCGACACCGACCACCTCGGCACCGGGCAGCACCCGCGCCAGCTCGTCCAGCGTCTCCCCCGTGCCACAGGCCAGGTCCACGGCCCGTCGGACCGGCCCGGTACCGGCCAGGGCTGCTGCCAGGCGCCCGTTCAGACGCCAGCCCGACTCCCGGGCGGCGTCGTCGTACTCGGCGGCGAACCGCTCGAAGTAGGCCCGGGCCCGGTCGACGGCAGCCTGGACGCCTGCAGTACCGGTGGCCCGGCCGCCGGTGGCACGGTCGACGGGCACCGCCGGATGCTCCCAGGTCCGGGACGGAGCGGCAACCCGGCCGACCAGCGACCACGTGGCCGGACCGGTACGCTGAAGGTGACGGCGGGTGGCGGCCGTCCAGATCGAGATGAGGACTGTTGCCCGAAGGACCCGAAGGTGCCGTGGGGCTCGCAGCCCCTCCCACGTCCCTGAAGCCCGTCATCGACGTGCTGCCCGACTCGGTCTACGACAACCCGACCTGGCGGGGCATGGCCTATTTCTGGCGTGACACCGCCATGTACGTCGCCCTGCTCGCGCTGCTCGTCGTCGTGACCAACGTGGCCGAGGTCCTCGTGCTCGAGGTGGCCATGGGCCTCGTGGTGTCCGGCCTGTTCGTGGTCGGCCATGATGCCGCGCACGGCGCCCTGTTCTCGTCCAAGCGCCGCAACTCGACGGTCGCTCACCTGGCCATGCTGCCCAGCTTCCACGTCTACGAGGGCTGGGTGCTCGGCCACAACCGGGTCCACCACCCCTACACGGTGCGCCAGGGCTACGACTTCGTCTGGCACCCCACGACGCCGGAGCAGTACGCCGGGCTCGGCTGGTGGCGGAAGCTCGTCCACCGCTTCGAGTGGTCGTGGGCCGGCCCCGGGGCGTACTACGCCCACCAGGTCTGGTGGAAGAAGATGATGACGGGTCCGAACCCGGCACGATGGGTCAGGGCCATCCGGCGCGACCGGTGGATCGTGACGGCCTTCATCGGCGGGATGCTGGCCCTGTTCACCCTCATCGGGATGGCGCGGGGCGACTCGGTGGCCGGCGTGGTGTGGCTGGACGTCCGGACCGTCCTGCTCCCCTTCGTCGCCTTCTCCTACCTGATCGGCACCGTGGTCCACACCCACCACATCGCGCCTGACATCCGCTGGTGGAAGAAGGCGGAGTGGAACAAGTTCAAGGCGCAGATGGAGGGCACCACCGTCCTGCGGGTGCCGAAGGGCGTCAACTTCTTCCTGCACTGGATCATGGTGCACGTGCCCCACCACGTCGACATGCGCATCCCGATGTACCACCTCGAGGAGGCGGCCGACGCCATCGAGGCCGCCTTCCCGGGCACCGTCATCGACAAGCCGCTGCGGCTCGGCGACTTCGTGGCCAACGCCCGGGCGTGCAAGCTCTACGACTTCGACGCCGGACGGTGGATGACCTACGCCGAAGGACGGCGGAGCCTGGCCGACCCGGTCGGCGGTGTCGCCAGCCCGATCACCGGTCCGCAGGGCAGCACCACCCGCGACGCCTGACCGCGGCCCCCGCACCGGTCGGCGACCCCGGCTCCGGCCCCGAGGCACCGACGTCGCCGGACGGGCATCGACCGGACCTTCGGCCCTGGCCCCGGATCGCACCCCGCCGTAGGGTGCCATCAACTCGACAGGGGAAGTGGGCCACATGGACAAGCTGAGCGCACTCGACGCCGAATTCCTCCACCTCGAGGACGGGTCGGTCCACATGGCCATCGCCGGGGC
>PMFY01000178.1 GCA_003157945.1 Acidimicrobiaceae bacterium
TACGACGTCATCCAGCACGTCCGACCGGCGGTCTCGACCATCTGCGTTGGCATGGGGATGTCTGCGGCGGCGATGGTCCTGTGCGGCGGCGCGCCCGGGAAGCGCCTGGCCCTGCCCAACGCGCGGATCATGATCCACCAGGGGAGCGCGGGAACCCGTGGGGCGCCGAGCGACATGGAGATCCAGCTCCGCGAGGTCCTGGCCCTCACCCGCCGGATGGGCGAGATCATCGCCCACCACAGCGGACGGCCCGTCGACGAGGTTATGCGCGACATCGACCGCGACTACTTCATGACCCCTGACGAGGCCATCGAGTACGGGCTCATCGACGGGGTGATCAGCCCGAGGACCGGCCTGCTGGCCGCGACGGGCGCCGCCGCCTGACCCGTCGCCCAGCGACCCGCACCCCCGCGACGACCCCATGGGCGTCGTCGCCGGCCCGTGTCCCGTGACGCCGCCGCGTCGGCCCAGTGTCTACGATGCCACCGGGGTCGACAGGGAACGAGGTGGCCCATGCGTCAGCGTGCGACGGCCGGTGCGGTGGGAGTGGCGGTGGCCGCACTCGCCCTGGTGCTGGCCGGGTGCAGTTCCCGTTCGGTGGGGGGTCCGCAGACCGCGGCCGCACCCGGCTCGACGGGCACGGTCGTCCGGGCGTCAGCCACGACGACCACCCCGGCCCTCGCCACCGCCGGTACGGAGTCACCCGGGTCCTCCATCCCCTGGGCGCAGGTCGGCCCGGGCTGGATGGTCGCCCTGTGGGGTCCGCACGCCGCGGTCGCTGCCGGATCCGGATCGGCCGGGTGGGAGCGGCAGACCACGACCGTGTACCTGGTCGACCCCGTCGGGGGCCGCTACCGGGTGACCACGCTGCCCGCACCGTCCGACTATTCGCTGGTCGACTGGTCGGGTGACGGGCGTCGCGTCCTGCTGCTCGAGCCCGGTGGCAGCGGTGGCTCCACCTTCGACGACCTCGACCTGACGACCGGCCGGGTGCTGCACTCCGTCACGCAGTCCGAGAACGCCTCGGCCAGGTTCACCAGGCCGACCGGCCAGGCCCTCCTCGTGTGGACCGCCGGCGTGGACCAGGCGCCGACCACGCTCGTCCGCACCTCGTGGTCGGGTGCGACCCAGCTCAGCTACCCGGACAGCTACCCGGGACTCGGCACGCTGTCGACGTCCGTGCTATCCGGACTCGACGGAACGCAGCTGGTCGTGGGCACGACGAGCGGGATGGCGCTGGTGGCCAACGACGGGACCTTCGTCCGGGCGATCGGGCCCCCGGGACGCAACTGCACCCCGACCCGGTGGTGGGACACCGACGACCTGATCGCGTCGTGCCAGCCACCGTCGTCGAGTGGTGCATCCGGGCCCTCGCTCTGGATCGTCCCCGTCGGCGGACAGGCGGCCACGCAGCTGACCGATCCCCAGGCGCCCGACTACGGCGACGTCGATGCCTGGCAGGTGGGCTCCGCCACCTATGTCCAGGCGTTGGGGGGCTGCGGCTCGGAGTACCTCGCACTGCGCAATCCGGACGGCACGACGGCGAAGGTCGCCGTGCCGGGGGCGACCGACAGCGTCCAGGTCATCGGCGCCCACCAGACCCAGCTGGCGCTGCTCGCCCAGTTGGCCTGCGGGTCGGGGGAGACGCTCTTCTGGTTCGACCCGGCGACCGCGACGGACACGCCGCTGCTGGGGCCGCAGGTGAACGGCGGTGGCGTCCTGGCCGCCCTCCCGTACCCGGGCCTCCAGCCCTGAACCGTCGAGGTGGTGACGAGGTCATGACGCCTGACGGATCGCCCTCCACCGACCGTGCCGTGTCGCCGTCGCCGATGCTCGAGATCTTCGTCCGGAACGCGGCGCGTCTGTTGCCGGCCTCCGAGCAGGCCGCGCTCGGGCGCCGTGCCGCCGCCATCGCCGGAACCACGTCGGAGGCCGACGGCCGACGCGCCCGGAGGTGTGCCGAGTGGGCGATGGAGGTCGCCGCCCGGACGGACCCGTCCCACCCCGGGTGGGCACGCGTCCACGAGCTCCATCGGCAGTGGCGCGCCCTGTGGTTCGGGGTCCGGATGGGTACCTCAGGACCCCGGGGCCCGATGCCCATCGTCGGCGAAGACGTGCGCATCCAATGGGTCGACGAGGCGGTCGAGGTGGCCCGCCGTATCGGCGAGGAGGAGGGATGGGAGCACGCCCCCTGGGAGGCACTCCTCGACGAGCTGATCGCCATGGAGGGGACGGGACCGTGACCGGGTGCCGGCGGCACCGGGCACCGGTCGACGCCGCACCGGGGAATTCGACCCTTCACAAAACGACGATCGGGGCGCACACTGGAGGAGAGGGATCCGGAGCGGATCCCGAAGGAGGTTGCCGATGGGCAGAATGCACCGAGGTACCTCATCCTGAGCGGGAGCGTCGAGGGAGTGACCGGGCGGTTGCCCGGTAGGCCCGGGTAGTACACGGCAAGCGGCTCGCAGTGGGAGCGGTGCAGCGGCGGGGCGAGGATGTCCCCACCGGTTGCCATCTCCCGGCGGCCTCCCGGCTCGGAGTACAACTGAAGGCGAGCGCCCGGTCCCCGCCGTTGTGTGGGACGGGCGCTCTGCCATGTCCGGCGACGAGCCGCCGGTGAGCACCCGGCCCGGCCGGTGGGACCTCACTGGTGGCGCATGATCCGCTCGAGTTCCCGTGCGGGGTCCGCCGGGGCGAGCGGGCCCACCGTGATGGACACCCCGACGAGTGACCGCGGTGCCGGGGCCGGCGGCTGGTAGTCCGTGCACACCGGGAAGGGCCTGCTGTAGCCGACCGTCAGGAATGCACCGTCGGGTGACCAGGCCAGCGGGGGGTGGACGTCGAGCAGGACCCGGGTCAGCTCGGTGCCGTCCCCGGTCAGCACGACCTCGAGGGATCCGTCGACCAGACGACCCTCCGCCATGAGGAGGCCGCCGCCGGCCATGCCGGCGGGAAGATCGGCGGCGACGGTGTGGGCACCGCCCTTCCCGGCCAGGCACCACCGGGACTGCCCGTCGGCCAGGTACCAGGCCCATCCCGAGTTCCAGTCGCCCTGCTCGCACAGCACCGCCGTCTCGACCACAGGGAGCGCACCGTCGAACGCGGCCACCATCCGGAACCCGCCGGCGATGTTCGGCCCGACCACCTCGTGGACCTTGTCACCCGGGCGCAGCTGGTAGGCCAGCCGAGGTGCCGTCCACGGGGCGCGCATGTGACGGATCCGGGTCATGTGCCCGTCGTCGATCGGTAGCACCTGGTTGCGGTCGGCCTCGGCGAACCACAGCTGCACCAGTTCGTCGAGCAGCTCGGGCCGCTCGTCGGCCAGGTCGTCGATCTCGGTGGGGTCGACCCGGGTGTCGTAGAGCTCCCAGCGGTCCGTGGCGAAGTCGTGGCTGCCCACGATGCGCTCGCGTTCGGCGGCGGTCAGCTGGTTCACGTGGTTCGTGACGGCCTTCCATCCGTCGCGGTAGATGGCGCGGCTCCCCCAGCACTCGTAGTACTGCACGGGGTGCGGGTCGGGTGCTGTGGGGTCGAGCACGGTCGGCACCAGGGTCGACCCGTCGAAGCTCATCTGTCCGATGCCGTCCACCACGTCGGGCAGGTCGATGCCGCAGAGCTCGAGGACCGTCGGCAGGACATCGGTGGCGTGGCAGTACTGGTGCCGCAGTGCGCCGCGGTCCCCGATGCCCGGTCCCGCCAGGACGAACGGGTCGCGGACGCCGCCTTCGAAGGTGTACCGCTTCCATCGGCGGAAGGGCGTGTTGCCGGCGAGTGCCCACCCCCACGGGTAGTGGCCGCTCGAACCGAACCCGCCGAGGTCGTCGAAGTGGGCGAGTTCGTCGTCGATGTCGTCGGGCTCGTCGGAGATGT
>PMFY01000213.1 GCA_003157945.1 Acidimicrobiaceae bacterium
GGGAGGCCGGCGGCGGGGCACGAGGGAGGCGGACGGCGGGAACATGGGAGGCCGACGGCGGGAACGTGGGAGTGGGCGGTCCAGGTGAGGGCGACGTGACGGCGACGTGACGGCGAGGTGACGGCGACCGATCGATCGTCCGTCCACCCGCGGCAAGCTGTGGGCATGCGCTTCCTCCGATCTCCCGGACCCCGCGACGTCGAGCGAGTCGACGGCAAGGAGTCGGTGTGGGACTACCCCCGCCCGCCTCACCTCGAGCCCGTGCCGGCCCGGATCCGGATCGAGTTCGGAGGTGTCACCATCGCCGACACGACCGGGGCGTTCCGGGTACTCGAGACGAGTCACCCACCGAACTACTACCTGCCTCCGGACGACATCGCGGGCGGAGTCCTGATCCCGATCCGCCGCGGCTCGTGGTGCGAGTGGAAGGGCGAAGCCCACTACTACGACGTCACCGCCGGGGGTCACACGGCACCCGACGCCGCATGGGGCTACGGCCGGCCGTCTCCTGCATTCGGTCCGATCGCCGGGTACGTCGCCTTCTACGCCGGTCCCATGGATTCGTGCACGGTGGACGGTGAGTTGGTCGTCCCCCAACACGGTGGCTTCTACGGCGGATGGATCACCGACTCCGTCACCGGCCCGTTCAAGGGAGCGCCGGGCACGGACGGCTGGTGACGCGACCGGTAGGTTGTCCGGCATGGCGACGACCCCTGCTGCCCCGGTCGAGGCGCTGGCCGCGGTGCATGAAGCCGAAGGTCGGTTGCTCGGCGTGGTCGCCGGCTTCGACGACGAGTTCGTAGCCGGACCGTCACAACTTCCGGGGTGGACCGTCGGCCATCTGATCACCCACCTCGCCCGCAACGCCGACAGTCACACCCGCCGCACCGCAGCCGCCATCGACGGCGTAATGGTCGACCAGTACCCCGGCGGGATGATCCAGCGGACCAGCGAGATCGACGCCGGCGCCGCCCGGTCCGCTCGAGCCCTCCATGCCGACCTCGCGGATGCGTGCGGCCGGCTGCTGGCCGCGTGGGACGGCGTCCCCGACTATGCCTGGGCCAACGTGACGCGTGACGGGTCGGGGCGGGAGCGGCGCCTCGACGAGTTGCCGACCCGCCGGTGGCTCGAGGTGGAGGTCCACCTCGTGGACCTGGGGTCCGGGATCACCCACCGGGACTGGTCGGAGGCCTTCGTCGAGGCCCGCCTGCCCGAGATGCGGTCCGGATCAGCAGCGCGCCTGAAGACGGACGATGTGCCGCCGGCTCCGGGGGCCCTCGACCCGAGGGACGAGTTGGCGTGGCTGTACGGGCGATTCGCACGGGCCGACCTGCCCGTCCTCGACCCCTGGTCGTGAGTCGGATGGCCGTCGCCGCGGACAGGTCGACCCGTCCGGGAGCCTGCTACCCGCCGTGACGATCGCGGAGATCCTCGGGCTGCTCATCGCCGTGGTGGCTGTCGCCACCATCGCCGACCGCCTGCGCATCGCGTATCCGATCCTGTTGGTCGTCGCCGGCCTGGTGGTGGCGCTGCTGCCCGTGGCCCACCGCGTCACCCTCGAGCCCGACCTGATCCTGCTCGTGTTCCTGCCCCCGCTCATCTACGACGCCTCGCTGGACACCTCGGCGAGGGAACTGAGCACCCATTGGCGGCCGATCCTGCTCCTGGCCGTGGGCCTGGTGCTGGCGACCATGACCGCGGTGGCCGTCGTCTTCCACCTCCTCGTCCCCCAATCGAACTGGGGCGAGGCGTTCGCCCTGGGCGCCATCGTCTCGCCCCCGGACTCGGTGGCGGCCACCCAGATCGCCGGGAAACTCGGACTCCCCCGCCGCCTGGTCACGATCCTCGGCGGTGAGGGCCTCATGAACGACGCCACGGCGCTGACCGCCTACCAGGTGGCGGTGGTGTCCGTCGCCACCTCCCTGACCGTCGTCGATGTGGCCGCACGGTTCGTGTACGCCGTGGTTGTGGGCGTGGGCATCGGACTGGCGGTCGGCTGGATCGGCAGCCGACTGCTCCGCCGCGTCGAGACGCCGGTCATCGAGAACACGGTGCTGCTGATCCTGCCGTTCGCGGCCTACCTCCCCTCGGACAAGCTCGATGCCTCCGGTGTACTCGCCGTGGTCGCCACCGGCCTGTACTTCGGTCGCTACGGCTCACGGTCCCTGACCGCCGCCGCCCGGCTCCAGCAACGCCAGATCTGGGAGCTCATCGTCTTCCTGCTGACCGGCCTGTCGTTCCTCCTCGTCGGCCTCGAGCTGCGGCCGGTACTGGAGACGCTGACCGCCCGGGACTCGAACTCCCTGGTCGCCGAGTCGTTGGCCGTAGTCGGCGTGGTGATCGTGGTGCGCATGGTGTGGATGTTCGGCGTCACCGCTCTGCCCGGAGGGCGCCACCTCTTCAGCACCAACCAGGGCACCCCCGCCACCTGGCGGGAGACGACCGTGGTGGGATGGGCCGGGATGCGCGGCGCCATCAGCCTCGCCGCGGCGCTCGCTCTCCCGACGACGTTCGCTGAACGCGACCTCGTGCTCTTCCTGACCTTTGCGGTCATCCTCGGCACACTGGTCGGCCAGGGGCTCACGTTGCCCCCGCTCATCCGGCGGCTCGGTCTCGTCTCCAAAGGGGAGCAGGACCAGATCCTGGTGGCGGACGCCCGCAGGCGGCTGGTGGTGCTCGCCCTGGCCCGCATCGACGATCTGGCCGCGTCCACCGGGACACCCGAGGATGTCACCGAACGCGTGCGCTCCGGTTACGAGGCGCTCCTCGCCCAGGTCGACCGCCGGATCGATCTGCTCACCGATGCCGACGCCGTCGGGGACGGCGCCATCGCCGCCGAGGAGACCGAGACCCGGGCGTTCGAAGCCGAGGTGCTGCTCCGTTGGATGGTCATCGAGACCGAGCGCGACGAGCTCGACCGGATGGTCGCCCACCGGAAGGTGTCCCGTCCCGTCGCCGCCGACGTGCGGGCGGCGCTCGACATCGACGAGACGACNNNNCGCCGGATGGGACCACGGTCCGGCTAGGTCGCCCGGTGGGTGTCTGGCTGGGATTCGCCAGGTGGTACAGCGAGCCGCCTCAGCGGCCAGCCACCTCCAGGGTCCCGAAACGTTGATTGCTCAGTTGGACCACCTCCTCTCTCTGGTCCGCTCATCGTATCGTCG
>PMFY01000119.1 GCA_003157945.1 Acidimicrobiaceae bacterium
CCGAGCAGGCTGGCCGCGTCGACCTCGGCCGCCACGGCCTCGGGGGTCCGGGCCAGGGCGGCGCGCAGCCCCTCGTAGCCACCCGTCGCCAGGTAGCGCTCGAGGGTGTGGGAGTCGTCGTAGCCCAGGCGGGAGGTGACGATCTTCGGCGGCTGGGTGATGGCCATCAGGCACCTCCCCCGTCGGCGGCGGCCTCACGGGCGGCCCGGGCCTCGGCGGCGGCGCGGCGCTCGTCGGCCACGGCGGCCGGGTCGACCTCGAGGCCCGTCGTGCGGCGCACCCGGATCAGGGTGCCGTGCGGTGGGATCTCGGCGGCGCGGGCCCCCGAGCGGAGGTCGGCGATCAGCCGGTCGAAGGACTCGGGGGTCTGGGCGCCCACGTAGCGGTGGTTGACCTGGACGCACGGCGCCCGGTCGCAGTCGGCGAGGCACTCGGCCTCCTCCAGGGTGAACGCGCCGTCGGACGTGGTGCCACCGGCACCGACGCCCAGCGACTGCTCGGCGTGCTCGAGGAGCTCGGCGGCACCGCCCAGGAGGCAGGCGATGTTGGTACAGACGGCCACGACGTGCGTCCCCACCGGCTCGGTGTGGAGCATGTCGTAGAACGAGGCGGTGCCGAACACCTCGCCCGGGGTGACCCCGACGAGGCCGGCGATGTCGACCATGGCCTCGGGGGTCAACCACCCGTCCTGCTCCTGGGCCAGGTGGCACAGGGGGATGAGCGCCGAGCGGGGCTCGGGGTACAGGGCGATGAGCTCGTGGGCGCGGGCGACGATGTCGGCCGACAGGTGGGTGGGCGCGGCCGGCGCGAACGCGGCGCGGCGGGGTGCGGACACCGGGGTGGGCTCGGTCACCGGTCCACCTCCCCCATCACCGGGTCGATGGACGAGCACACCACGACGGCGTCGGCCAGCAGGCCCCCGCGCATCATGACGGGCATGCCCTGCAGGTTGACGAAGCTCGGGCCCCGGATGTGCATGCGGTAGGGCTTGGGGCCNNACCTTGAAGTGGTGGATCAGGGCCTCCATCGACTCGTCGATGCGGCCACGGGGCGGCGGGGTGATCTTCTTGTCCTGGACCCGGTAGTCGCCCGCCGGCATCTTCTCGATGACCTGGCGGATGATGCGGATGGACTCGCGGATCTCGTTGAGGCGGATCGAGTACCGGTCGAAGTTGTCGCCGAAGGTACCGACGATGACGTCGAAGTCGACCTCGTCGTAGCGCAGGTACGGCATGGCGCGGCGGAGGTCCCAGGCCACGCCGGTCGACCGCAGCAGCGGGCCGGTCAGCGACAGGGCGAGGGCCTCCTCGGCCGAGATGTTGCCGATGCCCTCGGAGCGCTGCCGGAAGACCGGCTGGCCGGTGAGCAGCTCGTCGTACTCGTCGAGGCGGGGCAGGACGGTGTCGCAGATGACCGTGACGTCGTCCTCCCACCCGTCGGGCAGGTCGGCGGCGGTGCCGCCCGGCCGGATGAAGTTGTGGTTCATCCGCAGGCCGGTGGTCTTCTCGAAGAAGGCGAGGATCATCTCGCGCTCACGGAAGCCGTAGATCATCATCGACGTCGACGCGTGGTCCATGCCGTTGGTGGCCATCCACATGAGGTGGGACGAGACCCGGTTGAGCTCGACCAGCAGCATCCGGATCCAGTCGGACCGGGCCGGCATCTCGACGCCCAGGAGCTCCTCGACGGCCAGTGACAGGACGAGCTCGTTGTGGAGGGGCGACAGGTAGTCCATCCGGGTGACGTTGGTGGAGCCCTGGACGTAGGTGAGCTCCTCCGCCGTCTTCTCCATGCCGGTGTGGAGGTACCCGATGATCGGCTTGGTGCGCAGCACGGTCTCGCCGTCGAGCTCCATCATCAGCCGGAGCACGCCGTGGGTCGACGGGTGCTGCGGGCCCATGTTGATGATCATCGTCTCGTCGTCGGTCTGCTCGACGTCGATGTCGTCGGCGTTGACGACCACGCCCTCGGGCAGCCGCAGGACGGCGCCGGCCTCGCGCCGGAGCTCGTCCGGGGCGGTGCGGCTGCGGGGGAAGAGCTCCTGGGCGCCCTCCGAGGTCTCGATCAGGAGACCGCGCTCGGTGCCGGTGGCCGACGGCTCCGCATAGGCGGCGCCGGAGACGGGGTCGGGCAGCACCGTGTCGGCGTGGGGGACGCCGTCCCCCGTGTCGGTGGTGGTGGCGTCGCTCATCGGGGCCCCGGTGCGCCCTTGAACTGGACCGGCACGCGGCCCACGCCGTAGTCCTTGCGGAGGGGATGCCCCTCCCAGTCCTCGGGCAGCAGGATGCGGGTCATGTCCGGATGGCCGTCGAACACGACGCCGAGGAGGTCGTAGGCCTCGCGCTCCATGGCCTCGGTGCCGGGGTACAGGTCGAAGAGGGTCGGCACGACCGGGTCGTCCGCGGGCACCTGGACCCGGATCCGCACGCGCCGGACCTGGCTGAGCGACAGCAGGTTGACGACGACCTCGAACCGCTGCGGGACGACACCTTCCGGCAGCCGCCGTCCCGGATGGCTGAGGTAGTCGACGGCGCAGAGGTCGGCGCAGGTCTCGAACCCCTCGTCACGCAGGGCGCCGACGACCTCGAGGTACTGCTCGCGGGTCGGGAACAGCAGCTCCTGGGCGTGGGCCCGCGGCCGTCGGGACGCCGAGCCGCCCACTCGGGGCGCGTCGGACGTGGTCTCCACGTCGTCCGTCGTGGTCACAGGGGCTCACCCACGCTGCGGGCGATGATCGGGTTGCGCTTGGGTGTCCCCAGGTGGACGGCGTCGGGTCGGTCGGGCGTCCAGCCCTCGGTCGCCTCCTCCGCCCGGTTCCGCCCGTCGTCGGTGTCGCCGCCTTCGTCGTCGCTGAGGGTCCGGACGCCCTTGGCACCGGGGATGACCCGGGTGCGGCCCGGGCGCTGGGTGATGTCGTTGGTCCGCACCTTCTCGTGGAGGGTGAGGATGGCGTGCATCAGCGTCTCGGGGGTGGGCGGACAGCCCGGGGCGTAGACGTCGACGGGGACGATCTGGTCGACTCCCTGGACGATGGCGTAGTTGTTGAACATGCCCCCGCTGCTGGCGCAGACGCCCATCGACAGCACCCACTTGGGCTCCATCATCTGGTCGTAGA
>PMFY01000284.1 GCA_003157945.1 Acidimicrobiaceae bacterium
TCACGTTGCCCTCGTCGTCGAGCACCGTGTTGTCGAGCCGGTAGTCACCGTGCACGATCGCCACACCCTGCTGCTCCGGAATCTTGGCCGACAACTCCTCCCACGCCCGATCGATGACGGCGGGGCCGGGCACGCCGTCGAGGGTGGACTGCTCGAACTGGCCGTGCCACCGCTTGAGCTGGCGGGCGAAGTAGCCCTCCCGGCGGGCGAATTCACCGAGTCCGACGGCGTCGACGTCGACGGCGTGCAACCGGGCGAGGGTGTCGACCAGGGAGTCGCTCGCCCGGGTCCGGACGGCCTCGGACACGGCGGACGACGCCCGCTCGTCCCGCAGGATGTGGCCCTCCACGAACGACATCACATAGAACGGAGCACCGTTGACGTCGGTGTCGGTGCAGAGCCCGAGCGTGCGGGGGACGGGTACGTCGGTGGCCTGCAGCGCGCTGATGACGGTGTGCTCGCGGGCCATGTCGTGGGCCGTGGCCAGCACGTGGCTGACCGGCGGGCGCCGCAGCGCGTAGGCACGACCTCCGGCGTCGGTGACCCGGTAGGTCAGGTTCGATCGACCGCCGGCAATGAGGTCGAACGTATACGGGGGCACCGAATCCGGCACCTTGGCCGTGATCCAGGCTGACACGGCCCCCCGGTCGATGCCCTCCACCTCGGGCTCGGCGCTCGTGGGGTTCGCGGAGGTGTCCGGTGCTGCGTCCATACCCCGACGCTACCCGCGCCGACGCGCCCGTCCCGCCTCGGGTCGGCCCGGTGGCGCCGCCCGGTGGCGCCGCCCGGTGGTGTCACCCGGTGGTGTCGCCCGGTGGTGTCGCCCGGTATCGTCGGAGCCATGGTCGACGTCACCGATGACACGTTCGAGGAGGCGGTGCTCAAGCGCTCCTTCGAGGTACCCGTGGTGGTGGACCTGTGGGCGCCCTGGTGCGGGCCCTGTACGACGCTCGGCCCGCTCCTTGAGCAGGCGGTGGCCGATACCGACGGCGCCGTGGAGCTCGCCAAGGTCAACGTGGACGAGAATCCGGCCGTATCCAACAGCTTCCGGGTCCAGTCGATCCCCGCGGTGTTCGCCGTGCAGGACGGCGCGGTCGTCGACCAGTTCATCGGGGCTCGTCCGGACGCCGAGGTGCGGGCCTTCGTGGCGGCCCTGGCCCCGGCGCGTTCCGAGGCGGACCTGCTGGCGGAGGCCGGGGCCGACGCCGGCGCCGAGGAACCGCTGCGGCGGGCCCTGCAGCTCGAGCCCGACCACCCGCTCGCCGTACCGGCACTGGCGGCCCTGCTGATCGCCCGGGGGGACACGGAGGAGGCGGTCGCCCTGCTGGGTCGGGTACCCGAGACCCCCGAGACCCGGCGCCTCCTGGCCGAGGCACGTCTGGCGGAACGGGACGACGTCGCCGGTGCCGACGTCGAGTCCCTGCTCGACGGACTCCTCGAACGGGTCAAGGACGACCCCGAGTCCCGACAGGAGTTCCTCGACCTGCTCGAGACGTTGGGGCCTGACGACCCCCGGACACTGCAGTACCGCAAGTCGTTGTCCTCCCGGCTGTTCTGACGTCCGGAGCCGGCCCGTCCCGACTCCGGCGTTCGGCCCCTCCGGTAGCGTCGGGCCCGTGCGCGCCACCACCCTCCGGCTCGGGAGCCGGGACGTCGACATCGGGGACCGGGCCGTGGTGATGGGCGTCCTCGACGTGAACGGTCCGGGTGCCGCCGCCGACCGGTCGCTCGCCGACCTGGTCCGGCGGGCCGGGCACCTGGTCGACCAGGGTGCGGACCTGCTCGATCTCGAGGTGGAGGGGGGTGCTCCCGGGCACGACGCGGGCGGGGACCTCGAGGCGGTGGCCCGGGTGGTCGGGGCGGTGACCGAGCGGGTGGACGTGCCGCTGTCGGTCGCCACGTCCCGGGAGGCGGTGGCCCGTGCCGCATTCGGCGCCGGTGCCGTGATGGTGAACGATCGGACCGGGTGCACCGACCACGCCTTCCTGGCGGCCGTCGCCGAATGGGGGGCCACGGTGGTCGGCGGACACCGGGGACCGGTGGGTGGGGCGCCCGACGCGACGGCCGACACCGTGAGGGACTTCCTGGCCGGGTGGGCCGGACAGGCTCGGGCCGCCGGGATCCCACCGGATCGGATCGTGCTGGACGGCGGCCTCGGCCAGGACGGATCCACGGGGCAGGCCCTCGCCCTGTTGCGGGCCAGCGGGCTCCTCGCCGATCTGGGTCACCCGGTGCTCCTGTCACTCGTCGACACGGCGTTCGTCGGAACCGTGCGCCGGCCGGCGCACGGCCGGAGCGACGGGCCGGCCGAGCTGGACGCCTCGGCGCTGGCCGCCTCGGCGTTGGGTGCGGTGCTCGGCTGCCGGGTGGTGCGGACCCGTGACGTCACCGGTCACCGCCAGGTCTGCGCCGTGGTGGCCGCGGTACGCGGGGCGGCCCGGTGAGCGCCGTCACCACCACCGGGCACCGACCCGCCTACCTGGTCAAGGGATCCGACCCTTCCCTGGTCGCCCAGGCCGCGCACGCGCTGGTGGAGCGCCTGGTCGACGGGGGTGACCCGTCGATGATGGTGGAGGAGTTCGGCGGTCCCGGTGTCGACCAGTTCGATGTCGGCGTGGTGATCGACGCCTGCACGACGCCTCCGTTCCTGGTGGACCGACGCGTCGTGGTGGTCCGGGAGGCCGGACAGATCGGAGCAGCGGACGCCAAACGGCTCGTCGCCTACCTGACGGACCCGCTCGACACGACGGCGCTCGTACTGGTCGCCGGTGGAGGCGCCGTCACCCCGGCGCTGTCGAAGGCGGTGGGTGCCTCGGGAGAGGTGGTCGACACCTCGGTGGGTACCGGCAAGGCGCGGACCCAGTGGCTGGCCGACCACCTCCGGGGCGGTCCGGTCCGGCTCGACGGTCCGGCCCAGGCCCGACTGGGCGAGCATCTCGGCTCGGACATGGGCCGTCTCGCCGGTCTGCTCGACACCCTCGCCGCCGCCTACGGGCCGGGCGCCACCGTCACCGCCGCCGACCTCGAGCCCTTCCTCGGCGAGGCCGGCTCGCTGGCGCCGTGGGACCTGACCGACGCCATCGACGCCGGACGGACGGCCCCCGCCCTCGAGGTGCTGCACCGGATGCTGACGGCGGGGGAGTCGCATCCCCTGGTGATCCTGGCCCTGCTCCACAAGCACTACCGGCAGATGTTGCGCCTGGACGGCTCGGGGGTCACCTCGCCCGAGCAGGCGGCGGAGGTGTTGGGGATCAAGAGCGCATTCCCGGCCAAGAAGGCCCTCGCCCAGGCCAACCGGCTGGGCACGGCGCGGACCGCACGCGCGGTGCAGCTGTTGGCCGAGGCCGATCTCGACCTGCGGGGCACGACGGGCCTGTCGGGCGAACTCGTGGTCGAAGTGCTCGTGGCCCGACTCAGCCGCCTGGTGCGCCAGCGCTGACCCGACCGTGGGGGCGATCCGGGCAGAATGGCCGACAGCATGCACAGGACGTCACCACCGTCCCCGGGAGCGAGGTCCTCGACCGACCTGGGAGGAGCGCACATGGACATCGCGATCATCGGCACGGGCTTCATCGGCACCACGCTCGGGCAGGCACTGGCTGGTGCCGGACACCATGTCGCATTCGGTTCCCGGCACCCCGACGACGAAGCGGTGGAGATCCCCGACGCACGCGTCGTGACGATCGGTGACGCGTTGACCCAGGCGGACGCCGTCATACTCGCCGTCCCCGGATCCGCGGTGGCGGACATCACGGCGACGCACGGGGACGCGCTGGCGGGCAAGCTCGTGATCGATGCCACGAACCGGATGGGCGAGCCGGTCGCCAACAGCCGCGCATCGCTTCCCGACACCGTCCGGTACGCACGGGCGTTCAACACGCTCGGCGGGGAGAACTTCGCGCAGCCGGTGTTCTCCGACGGCAGGGCAGACCTGTTCTTCTCCGCCCCCGACGGTGACCGGCCCGTGCTGGACGAGATCATCGAAGGTGTGGGGCTGCGACCCGTCTACGTCGGCGAGGACCAGGAGGCCATCATCGACGCCCTCTTCCGGCTCTGGATCGCCCTCGCGGTCAACCAGGGGCGCGGACGACGGTTGGCTCTCCGCCTGCTGGAGGAGTGACCCGGCCCTTCCCGGTGTCCGGGGGCGGTGTTACCGTGCGCCCGTGGGCACCCGGGTCATCGTCCTGAACGGCGCATCTTCCTCCGGCAAGACGTCGATCGGTCGCTGCCTGCAGGGAATCCTGAGCACTCCCTGGCTGCTGCTCGGCGTCGATGACCTGATCCGGGCCATACCCGACGACGGGATCGAGGACGGGTCCCTCCTGCACATCAGCCGTACCGGGCAGGTC
>PMFY01000131.1 GCA_003157945.1 Acidimicrobiaceae bacterium
CAAGATGAAGCCGATCGCCGGCCTCACCGACGACTGAGGGACCGGTTGCCACGTCCTCCTCAGGACGCGTACCGGCCCAGCTCGGCCCGTGCCAGCTGACGCCGGTGGACCTCGTCGGGTCCGTCGGCGAAGCGGAGGGTACGCAGTCCGGCGTACATGCGCGCCAGCGGGAAGTCGTCGGACACTCCCCCGCCGCCGTGGGCCTGGATCGCCCGGTCGACGACCCGCAGCGCCATGTTGGGCGCCACCACCTTGATGGCCGAGATCTCGGTGGCCGCCCCCTTGTGACCGACGGTGTCCATGAGATAGGCCGCCTTCAGGGTCAGCAGTCGAGCCTGCTCGATCTCGATGCGGGAGTCGGCGATCCACTCGCGGATGACNNCCGAGGCGGGCCTGGGCGATGGCGAAGCCCATCCCCTCCTCGGCGATGAGATCGGCGGCCGGCACCCGGACGTCCTCGAACCGCAGCTCGCAGTGCCCCTCCCGATCCGTGTAGCCGAACACCGGCAGGTTGCGGACGATGGTGAGACCGGGCGTCCGCCGCGGCACCAGGATCATCGACTGCTGCTGATGACGGGCGGCGTCGGGGTTGGTCTTCCCCATCACGATGAAGATGGCGCAGCGCTCCGATGCCGCGCCGGAGATCCACCACTTTCGACCGTTGAGGACGTACTCGTCGCCGTCGCGGCGGATCGACAGCTGGATGTTGGTGGCGTCCGACGAGGCCACGTCGGGCTCGGTCATGGCGAACGCCGAGCGGATACGGCCCTCGAGCAGCGGTACCAGCCATTCCTCCTTCTGCTGGTCCGTGCCGAACAGGGCCAGCACCTCCATGTTCCCCGTGTCGGGCGCCGAGCAGTTCATGGCCTCCGAGGCCAGGTGGCTGCGTCCGGCCAGCTCGGCCAGGTAGGCGTAGTCCAGGTTCGGTACGGGGTCCGGGGTCCACGGCGTCACGTGGGGCATGAACAGGTTCCAGAGTCCCCGTTCCCTGGCCTCCGCCTTCAGGTCCTCCAGGACCTGGGGGTGCGAGTGCGGGTCGCCCGAGGCGGTCATCTGCTCCTCGTAGACCTCTTCGGCCGGGATCACCTCGGTGTCGAGGAACTCGGTCACCCGCTGCCGCAGGTCGACCCCCCTCGGGCTCGGCTCGAAACTCATGGTCCACTCCTCTGGTCGACGACGCCGCACGGCACGACCGGCGCCACCCGAGGGTAGCCAACTCCGGACACCGGGACGGACGGCTGTCCCGGGTCTTCCGCCTCGCGCCGCGCCCCTCGAGCTTCCCCACCCTCCGTGGGATTTTTGTCGCCCTCGGCGCGAGTCCTCCGGAATCCCCAGGGCCATAGGACCCTTCCGGACTCCCTGCCATCAAGTTGGCGGGAGTTCCGTCGACAACCGGAAGCACAGGGGAACGAGCACGCGCCGCGCACCACGGCGGTCGTTCAGCGCCTTGCCGATCTCCCCGGTGGACCGGACGTCAGCGTCGGTCGCCGGGGGCTCCTGCCAGTACCGGCTCCCGTCCGGGAGCCATGCGAGGTGACACACCTGGCGCTGTGGTCGGACGGAGTCCGCCCGACCCTCCAGACGGCACGGCGGGCTGCCCGTATCAGGCACACACAATCGTCAGGAGACGGACATGAAGCGATTCACCCACAAGAAGGCGGCCGCGGTGGCGGTCACCGCGGTGCTCGTCCTGGGCGGCGGCGGCATCGCCTTCGCCTACTTCACCTCCGGTGGCAGTGGCGGAGGCCTGGCCGGAGTCGGCGTGTCCCCGGACAGTGCCTTCCTCATCCAGTCGGACGGACCCGCCACTCCGGTGTTTCCCGGCAATGGCCCCCAGGCGTTCGACATCCAGGTGACGAACACCACGGACCAGCCTGAATACGTCGGAACGGTGTACATGAGCGTCATGAGTGATCCCGAGTCGGGCGGCATCATCACCGGCGATGACACCGTCGTCTCCGACTGCCTGGCCAGTTGGTTCACCGTGACCCCCTCCGTCGAGGTCAACCAGCTGGTACCGGCCGACGGCACGGTGTCCTCGGACGAATCGCCCGCCATCACGATGCCGGCGGCAGACGAGACCGACCAGGATCCGTGCCAGGGCGTCTCCGTCGACCTGGCGTTCACGACGACGGCTCCCTAGCACGCCTCCACCGGGACGTCCCCGACGGTGGTCGATCCACCGTCCGGGACGTCAGGGGTTGGGCGATCCCGACATCCGGTCGCCCGCTCCTTCCCGGGGCGCAGTCATGACCTCCATCGGCAGCAGTCGACGCTCCAGCCGCCGGACCTACCGTCCGGCGCTCCGTCGCGCCCTGCCGCTCGTGTTGTGCTCCGTCACCCTCCTCGTCGGATTCGGTGCCGCCGCACTGGGCGCCACCGGGGGACCGACTCGCCACCCGTCCACCGTGATCGACCGGACCGTCGCGCCGATCGGCTACTGGCTCGTCGCCTCCGACGGCGGGGTCTTCGCCTACGGCGACGCACCGTTCCTCGGATCCATGGGCGGCCGCGACCTCAACCGCCCGGTCGTCGGGATGGCCGCCACCGCCGACGGCCGGGGCTACTGGCTCGTCGCCTCCGACGGCGGGATCTTCGCGTTCGGCGACGCCGGCTACTACGGCTCGACCGGCGGCATGGTCCTCCGCTCCCCGGTCGTCGCCATGGCGGCGTCGCCGGATGGCCGGGGCTACTGGCTCGCCGCCGCCGACGGCGGGGTCTTCGCCTTCGGCGACGCCGGGTTCCACGGGTCGGCCGGCGGCATGGTGCTCCGACGTCCGGTGGTCGACATCACGGCCACGCCGACGGGTGATGGGTACTGGCTGGCCGCTTCGGACGGCGGCGTGTTCTCCTTCGGCGACGCCGCCTTCCACGGGTCGGCCGCCACCACGCCACTGGCCCGCCCCGTCGGGACGATCGATGCCACCGCGGCCGGGGGCGGGTACTGGCTGGCGGCGGCGGACGGTGGGGTATTCAGCTACGGCGATGCCGGGTTCCACGGTTCCGCCGTTGGTCTGGCCACCGGCGGCCCGGTGGTGGACCTCCAGTCCACGCCCTCCGGCGCGGGCTACTGGATGGCGGCGGCGGACGGCGGGGTGTTCGCCTTCGGCGACGCCCCGTTCTTCGGTTCGGCCGCGGACGTGACCCTCGATCAGCCCGTCGTGGGACTGGCCGGTGCCGACCGGCCGACGTTGCCCGACAACCGCTTCACCGTGGCCGGCGACGTCGGTCCTCCCCTGCTGCCGGGCGGTCGGGAACCGATCGACCTGACGATCACGAATCCCAACCCGGTGCCGATCACCGTCGTATCCAACCGGACGACGGTCACCACGGGCAGCACCTCGTGCCCCCCTTCCGAGTTCGCGGTGACCCAGGGCTTCACCGCGCCGGTCACGATCCCGGCGTCCACCACGGCCAGCCTGTCCACGCTCGGCGTCGACCGGTCGGACTGGCCGTCGCTCGCCATGCCCGACACCGCCGTCGACCAGGACGCCTGCCAGGGTCGGCATCTCGTCCTCCGCTACCAGGCCGAGGCCGTCGGATGAACCGCCGGTCGGCCGTCGCCGCCCTGGCCGTCCTGGTGGGGATCGTCCCCACCGCGCTCATGGCCCCCGCCCCCTCGGCCTCGGCCTTCGTCACCTCGGGCGGGTCCGGGCGAGGATCGTTCCCGGTCGGGACCCTGGAGGCACCGTCGGACGTGACGGCCACCGCGGAGGGCCCGTTGGTGGACGTCGCCTGGTCGCCCGTCCCGCCGCCGGCCGGCGGCGCCCTCGGTTACTACGTCACCCGGACGACCGTCGGGTCGGGCCCCACCGTCGACGTCTGCGGGTCCCCCGCTTCGCCCCTGGCGGCCACGCCGACCTCGTGCACTGACAGCGCCGTACCCGACGGCACCTACACCTACTCCGTGACGGCCGTCTCCGCCTCGTGGACGTCCACCGGGACGCCGAGCGACCCGGTCGAGGCCGGAGATTCCACCAGCACGACCACACTCGACCCCTCCACGTCGACCGCCACGACCGGCGCCGAGGACAGCGTCTCGTTCGGGGTCACCGTCCTCGCCGACGGGACCACCGCCACGACCGGTACGGTCGACGTGTCGGTCGGCCCGGTCACCCTGTGCACGGTCTCCCTTCCGGACACGTCGTGCTCACCCGGTCCCAGCGCCCTCGCACCCTCGGACACCCCCTACCAGGTGGTCGCCACCTACGGCGGCAGCGACGGCGTCGCCGGGTCGGACTCCTCCCCCCAGGACCTGACCGTCTTCGACGCCCCGGACATCACCACCACCTCGTTGGCACCCGCCCGAGCGGGCGAGACGGGCTACCAGCAGCAGTTGACGGCGACGGGCGGCATGGCCGACCTCACCTGGTCGAACAGCGGCCCGCCATTGCCATCGGGACTTACGCTGGACCCTTTCACCGGGGTGATCGCCGGCACCCTAGATCCAGGGGACGCCACGACGATTCTCTCGCTCGGCGTCAGCGACGGCAACGGGGCGGAGGCCTTCGTCTCGCTGACCCTGACCGTGACCGACCCCCTGTCCCAGCAGATCGCGGGCCACACCGGATCGGACACCTCCACCATCGCCCTGACCCTGTCGCTCCCCGTGGTGCACGGTGACGCCCTCGTGCTGACGGTCGACCAGGCCTGCCTGAAGAGTGCCGGGAGTGCCGTCGACTCCCACGTGACGGGCGTGTCGGGAGCTTCGGTGACCTGGACGCGGGCCACGGCCACCGGTTGCGGCGCGGACGGGGACGCCGAGCTCTGGTACGGCCTCGGCGCCGCGGGGGCCGCCGCGGGGGCGAAGGTCACCGTCACCCTGGCCGCCTCGGCCCCCGTGCAGTTCGCCGACGTGTCCGAGTACGCCGGCATCGGCGCCCGGGACACCGGCGCGGCGGCTACGACCGGCGCCACCGGCACCGCCGCCGCGACCACGCCGGGCGGTGTGGCGCCCACCGGCGTCGGCGAGCTCGTCGTGTCGACGACGTTCGTCACCC
>PMFY01000110.1 GCA_003157945.1 Acidimicrobiaceae bacterium
GGTCCGGCAGATCCGTCCGGCGGCTCCGCACCACCAGTGGGTCCGACAGCCCGGCAGGTCCGACCTTCCGGGGGGTCCGACAGTCCGGCCCGGCGGTTCGGTCGGGCACGTCGGTCGGGCCGTCGGTCGGGCCGTTCGGTCCGGCGGTGGGGTAGGGCCGGCGAGGTACGATTGCCTGTGGACGGCGAGAGCACAGCGGACGGACCCGAGGATCCGGACGACGAGGAGCCCGGCCAGCCTGCGGCGAATGCCAGCGTCCGTCAGCTCTCGCTGAACGTCTTCTCGTCGTACGCCAGTTTCGGTATCGGCCTGGTCCTGACCCTGGTGCTCACCCGGGTCCTGCTGAGGCATCTCGGCGCCGGCACCTACGGCTTGTGGATCGTCCTGCTGGCGTTGGTCGGCTACCTCGGACTCCTGGACATCGGCGTGGGTACCGCCGCGGTGCAGCGGGTGGCGCGCCTGACGGCGATCGGCGACAAGGAGGGCGTGGCCGACCTCATCCGCACCACCTGGGTCTTCTTCGCCGGGTCCGGCGTGCTGGCGATCATCGTCACCATCGGACTTGCGCCGTTCGTCTCCTCGTTCCTCAACCTCGGGACCATCAGCCCCACCGAGGCGGGTGTGACCCTCGTGATCCTCGGGGTGATGTCGTCGTTCCTCTTCCTGTCCACCGTCCCCAATTCGGTGCTGTTCGGCTCGGGTCGGGGGGACCGTCTCTCGCAGATCGGCCTGCTGGTCCTGCTGGTCACCCAGGGCGGCCAGATCGTCGCCGTGCTGGCCGGGGCGGGACTGATCGCCCTGGGGATCCTGCAGGCGGCCGGCATGGGCATCGGTCTCGTCCTGGCTGCGTCGCTGGCCGGCCGGGTCACCGGTTCGTCCATCCGCCGCGGGCACTTCAGTCGACCACTCCTGAAGGAACTCCTGCAGTTCGGCGGACTGCAGTCGATCATCTCGCTGGGCGGCGTCGTGTCCTTCCAGCTGGACTCGCTGATCATCGGCATCATTCTCCCGGTGGCGCAGGTAGCCCCGTACAGCGTGGCGCTCAACACCTCGAACTTCACCCGCAGCCTGTCCACGCAGGGATCGGCGCTCCTCCTCCCCTCGTACTCCCACTTCGACGCCGTCGACGATCGGAAGCGACAGTCCCAGTACTTCATGAACGGGGTGATGGCCTGCCTGGTGCTGGCCGTCCCCATCATCGTGTCGCTGGCCGCCTTCGGCGAGCCGATCCTCAAGCTGTGGCTCGGATCCGTCCCGCCGAAGACGTACGAGATCATGATCGCCCTGGGCATCGTCAATGCCCTGCAGCTGCCCGGGCACCAGTGCTTCCTGTTCCTGACCGGCGTCGGGCGCAACCGCCAACTCGTCGGCCTGGCGGTGATCGGGGCGGTGGTGAACCTGGGGGGAACGATCGCCGCCACCTACTGGCTGGGTCCGATCGGACCGGCGATCGGCTCGATCCCCGTCGTCCTCGTACTGGACTTCACCGTCCTGCCCATCATGGTGTGCCGCTACATCGGGATCCCGGTGGGGCAGTACGTGCGTCTGGCCCTGGGTCCGGTCGTGCCCGTGGGCCTGGCCGCCGGAGCGGTGGCGCTCGCCCTCGTCCACCTCCACCCGGCGCACACCGGAGTGGCCGCCATCGTGGCGTCGGTCGTCACGTGTGCGGTGGCCTGGGCGGTGTTCGCCCTGGTCCTGGCGAAGCTCGAGCCCGAGCTCCGGGCGGCGATCTGGCAACGCCTGCAGCGACTCCGGCGCCGCCGGGCCTGATCGACGCTCAGCCGGTGATGGCTTCCGTGCTGACCAGGGCGAGAACCTCCCGGTCGGTCCGCGTGAACTCCGGGCGCACGGTCCGCCGGGCCCGCAGCGCGCGGGGCAGGCGCCGCACCGCGTTGCCGAATCCGATGAGTGTGCCCGGGTCCCACCGGACGAGCGCCATGACCAGGCGGGGAACGAGCCAGACCACGTGCTCGAGGAGCATCCCCGGGTCGGTGACGTCCTTCCACACCATCAACAGCTCGTTCTGACGCACGAATGACCGGAGCTGGGTGGTCGTGAAGACCTTGCGGCTGGTGTGGCCGCCGAGGTGGTGGCAGACGGAGCCCGGGGCGTACACGATCCGGTAGCCGCTCTTCCACGCGCGGTACGAGAGCTCGATGTCCTCGTGGTACATGGGCCACAGCAGCTCGTCGATGGATCCCATCGCCGTCAACACGTCGCGGCGGTAGAACGACTGGCCGCCGACGGCGAAGAAGCAGTCGGTCGACGTGTCCGTGTGAGGGAGGGGTTGGTAGAACAGCAGCCCGTGCTTCCAGTAGCCGGAGGTCCGGGTCCCCTGTTCGATCCCGTTGCGGTCGAGCACCCGGGCACACGCCGCGAACACGTCGTCGGAGACGAAGCAGGCCAATGCCTGCTCCACGAAGTTGTCCTCCACCACCATGTCGTTGTTGCAGAAGGCCACGAAACGCCCACGGGCGATCTCGAGCCCGGCGTTCAAGGAGAAGATGTACCGGTTCACGGGGAGGCGCAGGAGGCGTACGGCCGGGACGTCCTCGACCGGAAAGGCCTCGGCGATCGCATCGGCGCTCCCGTCGGTCGAGCCGTTGTCGACCACGATGATCTCGTCGTCGGGACCGATGGCGCGGAGCATGCTCCGTACGCAGTCGACCACCAGCTCACGCTGGTCGTAGTTGAGGACGATCAGTGAGCACCGGACCGTGGTGTCGGCCGGCGTTCCGGGCTCAGGTACCACCGGGCCGCCCCCTCGGACCGCTGGCCCGGGCTGCAGGCGATGCGGGCGCGGTGGCGCCAGGCGGTGCGGGCCGGTCGGTCATCCCGCCAGACCCTAGCGCGGCGTGGTTCGGCCTCCGGAGGCTCGCGGGCCCGTCCAGGTCCGATCGCAGCAGGCACCCGNNGCGGTCAGGTGACCGGTACGATCTTTCTGCCGGGCCGCCGGGCGGAAGCCGGTGTGTGCGAGCGGTCACATCGGGAGTCGTCGCCGATGGTCGACCGGATCCCGCCCGAGACCGTGCCTCATCGCCGTGACCCGAAAGGACTCCGACCCTGTCACTCCCCGATCCCTATGACGTGATCTGCTTCTCCCTGGAGCCGTGGAACGAGGTCTGGCGCCGCAATCAGTTGATGGTCAC
>PMFY01000267.1 GCA_003157945.1 Acidimicrobiaceae bacterium
CACCAGGAACACCCCGGCCACCCACCAGACACCGCGGGCGAACGGTGGCCGCCCGTGGCCCCCCGCCTGGGATCCTCGATCCCTCACGTCCGCGGTCCGCCCGCCGGGCAGATCGACACCGGTCGACATCCCCCGGATGGTAGTGACGGGCCGTCCGTCCCGCCCGGCCGGCCGGGACGGTGTCGGGCCCGACCCCGGCGTGAACGGGGCGGACCCGGCGTGCGAGGATCTCGCCCGTGCCCGTCCGCTGCCGATTCGACGAGGTGACCGCCCTCGGCGTCGACGCGACCGAGTGCTCCGACCTGCAGGGCGTGCTCGAGGCGAGGACGCTGGCCGAGGTGACCGGCGTGCTCGCCGACGTCGAGGAAGCCACCCGGCGCGGGTGGACCGCCGCCGGATTCGTCGCCTACGACGCGGCGCCGGCGTTCGATCCGGCGCTCACCGTGGCGCCGGGCGGGATCCCTGCCCCGGGCCCCGGACTCCCACTGGCGTGGTTCGGGCTCTTCGCCACGACACGCTCCGTCGCACCGGTCCCCAGGGTCGCCCCGCCCGGTGCGGCGCCGGGGTGGCAAGGGACCGGTTCCGGCGCCACACGCCCGGATGGGACCACCGGCCCGTCCGACGGGGCCGCCTGGACCTGTGAGATCGACCCGGCGGAGCACCGGGCCGCCGTCGGGGCCATCCGCGACGCCATCGCCGCCGGCGATACGTACCTCACCAACTACACGACACGGTTCCGCCGACCCTGGCTCCCCGAAGACGATCCGTTCCAGCTCTACCAGCGGCTGGTCGCCCGCCACTCGGGCGGTCTGCACGCCTACGTCGAGACCGACGACTGGGTGGTGGCCAGCGGCTCGCCGGAGCTCTTCTTCGACCTCCGCGGCGATCAGCTCACCGTCCGGCCCATGAAGGGCACCGCGCCCCGGGGTCGCTGGCCCGACGAGGACCGGGAGGTGGCGGGCGACCTGCTGGCGTCGCCGAAGGAACGGGCCGAGAACGTCATGGTGGTCGACCTGGTCCGCAACGACCTCGGCCGGATCGCCGTGCCCGGAACGGTCAGCGTCCCGGCCTTCTGCGCCATCGAGCGGCACCCCACCGTCTGGCAGCTCGCGTCCACCGTGACAGCCACGGTGACGCCGGGCACCGACCTGGTCGGCGTCTTCTCCGCCCTCTTCCCCTGTGCCTCGGTCACCGGCGCACCGAAGGTGTCGACCATGCGGGTGATCTCGGCCCTCGAGCCGTCCAGGCGGGGCGTCTACTGCGGGGCGGTCGGCTTCGTCCGCCCCGCACGTCCGGCCTCGGGACCGGGCGGCCTCGAGGCACGGTTCGCCGTGGCCATCCGGACCGCCGTGGTCGACCGGCGTCACGGGGTCGCCGAGTACGGCTCGGGCGGGGGCATCACCTGGGACTCGACGGCGGCGGCGGAGTGGGAGGAGCTCCTGGTCAAGGCCCGGGTGCTGACCGAGCGGCCGGGGCCCGGACAGTCGCCACCGGCCCTCCTGGAGACGATGCGATTCGATCCGCCGGGATCATCGGAGGAGGCGGGGATCCGCAATCTCACCCGCCACCTCGACCGCATCCGGGCGTCCGCCGCCCATCTCGACTACCCGATCCCGGCGGACCTGCGGCGGACCCTGCTCGAGTCCGTCGACGGGTCGGGTCCGGCCCGGGTCCGGCTGCTGTTGGCCGACGACGGCACCGTGGTCGTCGAGCTCCACCCCCTGGGCGACGAGATCGAGCGGGCCGGTCGCTACGAGCTCTGCGTCGACCACGTGCCCGTCGACCCCTCGGATGCCGGCCTGTTCCACAAGACGACCGACCGTGGCCGCTACGACGAGCGCGACGCCCGCCATCCGCAGGCGGATGACGTCGTCCTGGTCAACGATCGGGGGGAGGTGACCGAGACCACCCGGGCCAACCTGGCGGTGCGGATCGGCACACGCTGGTGCACCCCTCCACTCGGCTGCGGCCTGCTGCCCGGCGTGGAGCGGGGACGGCTCGTCGCGTCAGGGACACTGACGGAACGGGTCATCACCCTCCACGAGCTACGGACGGCGGACGACGTGGCCACGGTGAGCTCGCTCCGGGGTTGGCGACCGGCGATGGTCCGCCCGGACTGCGGCTGCCACCCGTGCGGAGTCTCCGGCCGATAGGACGGGTGAGCGTCCGGGAGGCGCGTCGGGCGGATATTCCGGTCGCTGCCCCGACTCAGGTCACGTTGACCGCGGTCGCGGAGGTGACCTCCCCCGATTCGCCGATGAGGGTGACCGGGCCGGTGCTGGCGCCGGCCGGAACCGTCACCACCAGCTTCTTGGACGTCTCCGAGACGATGGACGCCGGGAGGCCGCCGATGATCCCTGCTCCGACCGGGTCGCCGTCGATGACCACCGAGCCCACCTGGAAGAGGTTGGTCCCCGTGATGGTCAGTTCGGATCCTGGCGCCGCTCCCTTCTTCGGGGAGATCTTCTTGATGGTCTGCGGCTCGGGCCCGACCGTCAGCGTGATCGACTCGTCCACCGGAAGGAGCACGTTCGTGTTCACGGTGTGGCCGCTGACCGCCACCTGGCGCACGCAGGGGGCCACGGCCTTCTTGGCGCACTTCTTGAGTCGGATGTCCTGGCCCAGCGCCATGGCGGGGGACGCGTCGCCACCGGCGTCCGGGGCGCGTCGGGCGGCTCCGCCCGAAAGGGCCTGGGCATCGGCGCACACCAGGATCCCGTCGACTTCGGACGCGTTCGGCGAACCCCAGTTCAGCCCCCCGGCCCAGTACTGACTGTCGGCCACGGTGAGTGGGGAGTTGACCGTGGCACCGCTCTCGCTCACCGTGAGCTGTGACTGCTCGTAGCCCATCGCCGACGGACAGGCCTCCACGGACCCCAACTGGATCGGCGGCACACCCTCGGCGAGCAACGCGGAGTAGGTGCACGGGTTGCAGTCGGACCCGACCGTTCCCGACACCGCCGTGGATCCGTACTGCACGACGGGTAGGGGACAGCTGGGCGAGTCACAGACCGTGCTGACCGTCTGGCCCACCGCCGAGTAGGTGAACTGGTCCGCCGGTGTGATGGCGCTGGATCCGAAGTAGTAGCCCCCGGCCCGGATGGTCACGACGACGTCGTAGACCCCGTCCGGCTGAGCGGGCAGGGTGGCGGTGATCGTGGTGGCACTGACGAACGTGACGTCCGTCGCCGCCACTCCCCCGACGTAGACGTTCGTCTGTGCGCCCGGCAACGACCCGGCCAAAGGGAACGTCCCGGAGATGGTCACCGTATCGGGTCCGTACGAGGACCCGATGTGCGGGCTCACGGCCGACACGCTCGGATAGGTGGTCTGTTGGTCCGTGTCCAGGAGCACCGAGACGTCGGCCGTGGCCTGTGGGCCTCCGGCGGCACTCGCCGTCTGGCCGGTGAACACCTCGCCGGTCGAGGTTCCCGTCGAGCTCGTCTCGGCGACCGACGCCACCGGTACCGGACTGGCGCTCGCGTAGGTGTGGGTGACCGTCGGCACCGTCGTGGTCGCGGTGGAGCCGTCGCCGAAACTCCACGCGTACGAGGCGATGGACCCGTGGGCCACCGTCGACGACGACGCATCGAAGGTGTCGGTCAGGCCCCCGTCGATGGTGACGTGCATTCGCGCGACGGGCGCCTCGTCGGGGGTGATGGCGATGGCGAACGGGTTGGTCCCTTCGCTCCCGAGTGGGATCGGGGTCCCGGCGGTACCCGACGCCAGGTCGACCGGGACCACGTCGCCGCCGCTCAGGTCGGTAACGAAGGCGGTCGAGCCGTCCGGGGTGATGGCCACGGCGAA
>PMFY01000083.1 GCA_003157945.1 Acidimicrobiaceae bacterium
GGTTAGCTTCCGCACCTGGCAGACTCCTGACCCACCCCGGGATCACTCCCCCATTCGCTCCAGTCGGGCGCTGGCCGTCCGTCCCGTCCCGCCCACGGTCACGACCACCGTGGGGCCATCACGCGGCGGTCGACCGAACGTCGGATAGCCGATGGGCGCGAGCGGACGGGGATCCAATCCGTGGGTGACGAGCTGGTAGGCGACGCTCGACTCGACGGCGAACGACTCCGTGGCGGTCAGTCCCTCGATGTGGAGTCCGAAGGCCCCCCCGGGCGCCACCCGCAGTGCGGCAGCGGTGGCGACGTCGGTGGCCCGGACCGCCGGCCAACCCAACAGCGTGGGCGCGGAACCACCCAGATCGCCCAGACCGGTCACGGACACTCCCGTCGAGGCGCCCACCAGGGCGAGACCTACCAGCNNGTCGAGAGGCCCACCAGGGCGAGCCCCACCAGCCACCGGACCACGGGACCCGCCCGGACGGCCGGTCTGACGGGGTCGGATTCCGATGCCCGATCACCGACGGAGCCCGCCCCCCTACGCCATCGTCGGAGGGCCGCCCCGGCCGCGTCTCCGGCCGCCCACCCGAAGGTCACCCACACGGCGATCCCCACGGGGGTGAGCAGTGCCCCGAGATAGCCCAGGACCACGAACTGCGAGACCGGGATGGAGGCCACGGTCGCCAGTCCACCGAGGGCGAGCACGAGCGTCAGCGCCGCCAGTACGGCGAGGACGGTACGCCCGGTGCGCCACGCCGTTCCGGCGATGACGACCAGCAGCACCAGTACCACCAGACCCCACCAGTCCGGCCCGCTCACGATCCCGGCGACGCCGAAGAACCGCGCCAGTGGGCTGCTGGTCGGCAGCGCATGGACCCAGTCCGGTGGCAGTCGCGTCGCTCCACCCAGCGCCCGGAGTGCCGCCTGCCACCCGATGGTGCCCCCGGACCCGCCCGCCGCCCGGACCAGCAACGTCAGGTTGCCCGGCACCGCCGTCACCTGCTGGACCACCGGGGCGACCCAGGCCGCGGCGGCCATGGCGAGTCCCACGATCCACCACCCGCCTCCGAGGCGCTCACCGCGACGGCGCCGTACGGCCAGGCCGAGCAGGGGGGCCGCCAGGCACAGCCCGACCGCGGGCGGCCCGAAGGCGGCCTGACACTGGACGACCACACTGGCCGACACCACCGCGACCGGCCACCAGCGCAGCCGGCCCGACGCCACGGCGAGGGCGCTGCAGAACGCGCACACGAGGACCAGGAGGGCGAACCATACGTTCCACACCACGTCGAGGACGAGTTCGGGGCGCACCAGGGCGAACACCAGCACCGACGCGGACGTGACTGCGGCGGCCGGCCAGCCGCCCACGGACCACGAGGCCTCCACGGCCAATGCCACGGCCACCACCACGGCGATCACCCCGCCCCAGAGGACCCCCTGGGCAGGGTCGATCCGATCAGGGACGGCCAGGATCCAGCTCTGCAGCGGTCCCGGTCCGAAGACGGCGTGCCCGTCCACCGACACCGCCATCTGGTGGCCGACCAGGGGCGAGTGCGGACCGAACACCTGCCAACTCCGGAGCGCCAGGTCCGCATTGTCGAAGAGCGGCCGCCACCCCCGGACCAACTCCGCGACGCCGAAGAGCACGATCGGCAACTCTGCGGCCAGATGGCAGACGACCCGCAGGACGACATCCGACGACCGGCGATCCGACGACCGGCGATCCGACGACCGGCGATCCGACGACCGGCGATCCGATGACCGGGGGTGGGCCGGCCGGCCGGGCCACGATCGGCCGCGCGACGCACCGTGCGACGAACCGTTCGCGCCGGTGGCCGGACGTTCGGGGTCGGCCGCCGCCGGGGCGTCCGCCACTTGTGCCGGTCGGGGGTCCACGGGGGCAGTCTCCCCGCTGGGTGACGCAGGGGCCACCATCCCGCCACCGACCCCGTGCCACCCGGCGGTCGACGCTCACGCGGGCGTGGCGACCGCCCGTCGGGCGAGCTCGGCGGCGAACCGGGCCGCGGCGTCCGGGACGGCTCCGAGGAAGAACGACGGTTCGGCCAGCTCCACCTCCAGGACGACGTCGGAACCGTCGTCGAGCGTGACGACGTCGACCCTGGCGTAGAGCAGGGGTTCGGTGACCCCGAACCGGTCGCCGACCAGCCGGCCCACGACGCCGACGGCTTCCTCGACCGCCGCACGGCGGGACGGGGTCAGGACCTCGGGGACGACGTGCTCGGCGTAGGTCCCGCCGATCAGGCCCCCGCCGAGGGCCAGGAGGGGGCCCTTCCGCACGGTGTGGGACACGGTGCCGCCGAACACCAGCGTGCTGACCTCACCGCCCGCGGCCACCGAGGCGACGGCCGGCTGCACCAGCACGTCGGTGCCGGTGGCCAGGATCTCCTCGGCCAGCACCCGGGCCGCAGGGTCGTCGGGGGCGAAGCGGCCGGTCAGCCTGCTGCCCGCCGACACCACGGGCTTGACCACGACCTCCTCCGTCCCGCCGGCCAGTACGTCAGCCACCCCGTCCCGATCGGCACACACCCGGGTGGGGATCACCGGGACCCCGGCCGTCGCCAGCTCGAGGAGGTACCGCTTGTCGAGGTTCCAGGCGATCACCCGACCGGGGTTCTGCAGGGTCCCGAGCCCGTCCATCGCCGCCAGCCAGGCCAGATACGGTTCCAGATGGTCCAGGTAGTCCCACGTGGAGCGCACGACCACCAGGTCGTAGCGGTCCCAGGCGGCGGCCGGGTCGGACCACACCAGGTGGTCGAGCTCGANNCCCAGGTACTCGGGTGGCGCGGTGGCGAACGCGATCCGCGGGGTCCTGCGTTCGCGGCGGACCGGTCCCTCCTTCGAGCTCAATTGTGATGGGGCGGACGTTCGTGGCGCTGCTGCTCGGCCCAGCAGCGGTCGCAGTCCTCGCAGATCCGCCCGTCCCCTCCACCCCGGTGGATGCCGGGGTGGCCGCAGTACGGGCAGCGCTCTGTTGTGGTCATCGGCAACCTCGTGATCCGGTCGTCCCGGCGGATCGCCCCGCGCGGCGGGGGCTCGGAGTGGGCGGCGCCGGTGGGGGCCCGAACCGCCCGCTCCACGCCGGTTCCCCTCCCACCGCTGGCTCCGGGGGTGAGACTCGAACTCACAACCCTCTGATTAACAGTCAGATGCTCTGCCGATTGAGCTACCCCGGAAAC
>PMFY01000073.1 GCA_003157945.1 Acidimicrobiaceae bacterium
GAGGAGTGTTCGCAATCGGAGCGGCGCGCCGCCGATGCCGAGCGCGAGCTGGTGGAGTGGAAGAAAGTCAGGTTCATGGCCGAGCGCGTGGGCGAGGAGTACGGGCGTCGGTTGGCCGGGCAGATGTCGCCGGGCGACAGCCAGCGCTCACTGCGGACGGCCATGCACGCCATCGCCGACACGCTGACGGCCCACGGCTTCGCCGCCCATGCCGAGGACCAGGGCGCGACCACCGCGGTCGTGGCCGACAACTGCCCCTTCGGCGACGCCGCCTCGCAGCACCCGGTCCTGTGCGCCGTCGACCGGGGCATGGTCAAGGGACTGCTGGCCGGCCTCTGCGGTGACGACCCGGGTGCCGTGCCGGTCGTTCTGTCGTCGTCCCGTGCCCGGGGCGACGACGCCTGCGCCGCCGTGGTCTGACCACCGACCGTGGCCCGGCACTACCTCGACCACGCTTCCACCACCCCGCTGCGTCCCGAGGCCCGTGCCGCCATGGCCGAATGGGCCGACCTCGGCGTGACGGCCGACCCCGGACGCGTCCACACCGAGGGGCGCATGGTCCGGGCCACCCTGGAGGACGCTCGCGACCGGGTGGCCGACCTGTTCGGTGTCCGACCCCGCCAGGTCGTCCTCACCTCGGGAGGTACGGAGGCCGTCAACTCGGCCGTGTGGGGGGTGCTGGCCGGCGAACCGCGCGTCCCGGTGGCGTGTGCGGCCGTCGAACACTCGGCGGTCCGTGAGGCCTCGGCCCGCCACGGCACGATCGTGGAGGTGGACGTCGACGGGCGGGGCCGGATCACCGGGGCCGCGGTGGGCGAGGCCATCGAGCGGAGTGCGGTCGTCCACGGTCGCACCCCGGTGCTGGTCCACTGCCAGGTGGCGAATCACGAGGTCGGCACCCTCCAGGACGTGACCGGCGTGGTGGACCGCTGCCGCGAGGCGGGCGTCCCGGTGCACGTCGATGCCGTGGCCGCGGCGGGTCACGTACCGCTCGACCTGGAGGCCCTCGGGGCCGACCTGGTGTCGGTCTCCTCCCACAAGATGGGTGGCCCCGCCGGCATGGGCGCGCTCATCGTCCGCCGGGGGCTACGCATCGATCCATTGCTGGTGGGCGGGGAGCAGGAGCGGGGTCGTCGGGCCGGCCTGGAGGACGTCGCCGCGGCCGTGGGCTTCGGTGCCGCCGCAGCGGCGCTGGCCGAGCCCGGACGCATCGGGGCGGAGGCGGCGGCGGCCCACGAGGCCACGGGTCGCCTGCTCGACGCGGCCCTCTCGGTCGACGGCGTCCTCCCCTACGGCGACGTGACGGACCGCGTCCCCCACATCGTCTGCCTCGGAGTCACCGGCGTCGAGGCCGAGCCGGTCGTCCTCGGACTCGACCAGGCCGGGGTGGCCGTCCACTCCGGGTCGTCGTGCTCCTCGGAGTCCCTCGAACCGTCCCCCGTGCTCCTGGCCATGGGGGTGGACGGCGAACGGTCCCTGCGGCTGTCGGTCGGCTGGTCGACCACCGACGCCGACGTCGACGCCTTCGTCGGGGCCTTCGCCGACGTCGTGGCGCGCCTCCGGGACCTGCGCGGCTGAACAGTCGGCGCGGACCGGTCGGGCCCCGACCCCGATGAAGCACTCCGGCGGTAGGTTTGCCGACATGCGCGCCGTCGTCTGCCAGGAGTTCGGTCCCCTCGACAGCCTGGTGGTGGAGGATCGCCCCGACGTCGATCCGGGCGAGGGGATGGTGCGCATCGATGTGGCCGCCGCCGGCGTCAACTTCGTCGACGGGCTGATCTGCCAGGGGAAGTACCAGCTGAAGCCGCCGGTCCCGTTCGTGCCCGGGAGCGAGGTGGCGGGCACCGTGTCGGCCGTCGGCCCCGGCGTCGCCGACTGGTCGGTCGGGGACCGCGTCCTCGTGTTCTGCGGGTTCGGTGGGTTCGCCACCCAGGTGGTCGCGCCGGCGCTGTCGCTGGTGCCGGTCCCCGACGTCCTCGACTTCGGGCGTGCCGCCGCCCTGATCCAGAGCTACTGCACCATGCTGTTCACCCTGGGGCGCCGGACGACCGTCGCGCCGGGTGAGTGGGTGCTGGTCCTCGGGGCCGGGGGTGGGATCGGGCTCGCCGCCGTCGACGTGGCCACCGCCCTCGGGGCGAGGGTCATCGCCGCCGCGTCGACCGCCGACAAGCTCGGGGCGGCCGTGGCCATGGGGGCCGAGGCCACCATCGCCTACGAGGAGGAGGACCTGAAGACGCGGGCCCGGGAGCTCTCCGGTGGCGGCGTCGACGTGGTGGTCGACCCGGTAGGCGGCGGGCATGCCGAGCCGGCCTTGCGGGCCACCCGCCACTTGGGCCGCTACTGCGTCATCGGGTTCGCCGCGGGGCCCATCCCGTCGATCCCGGCCAACCAGGTCCTACTCAACAACCGGACCGTGGTGGGCGTGGACTGGGGAGGCTGGACGTTCAAGGATCCCCTCGGGAACCGGGCGCTCATCGACGAACTGCTCGCCATGGTCGCCGAGGGTCGCCTGCATCCGACGGCGCCATCCACCCGCCCCCTGACCGAGGCCGCCGCGGTCATGACGGGCCTGATCGACCGCACCGTCACCGGCAAGGTGGTCCTGACGCCCTGAGTCCGCGGGAGCTCCCCCATCGGTGCTTCCCCCAGGTTGCGGGTACGTGCACCCGGACCGGCCCATGCGCACAGCCGGCGGTGTGGGCACTCCGAATACATGGTCGGCTCGACACTCGGGAGTACCGATCATTGGCGGTGAGGGGGGAGCGGTCGCCTGCCCAACGCTGACTTGGAGGGATGGCCCGCGCTCGTCCCTACGGCCGGTCTTGCGACGCTGTGACCGGCAGCGGCGATGCTCAACGGATCGAATTGGATCAGTCAGAGGATGGCGATCGGATTCACCGGCGAAGCTGTGCCCTGGTGAAGCACGAGCGGCGCAACCGCAAGCATGAAGCTCCAGCGTCCGGCGGCGGTGCACGCCACGGACAGATCGTCGAGATCGAGATTGTCCAGAAGATGGACGCCCATCGCCACGATGGCCACGGTGTGGATCGGCATCGGAACAGCGTCGACACGTGACGGAAATACATCAGAGACACCGTCGCTACCGAGCACGGCCACCTCTCGCCCATGCAGCCAGGCCAGACAGGAGGCATCGAGGCCGGCAAGGCCATCGTCAGGAGATGAGGGGCCGTGGGACTCTCGCCATCGCCACCGCCCGGTGCGCACAAGGAGGGCATCACCGGTCTGTATGTTGACGCCAGTTGTCTTCTCGGCCGATTCCAAGTCCTCGGGGAAGATGGGCTCTCCTGGCTCGAGTGCCTCTATGTCCCGAATGGCGGGAACGTCGACGAGGACTCCTCTCGTGATGATTCCCGACCGGAGGTGATGGATTCCGAGTTCGGCTGCGCCGTGAGCGGTAACTGTCTCGGCTCCGTAGCCGTTGTAGAGCTTTCCTTCATGGAAGATGTGGCACAGCGCGTCGAGGTGGCTGGTGGAGAAGCCATGCGGGGCAAGTGCGAAATAGTCGGCTCCATAGCCCTCGGTCGCCGTACCGATCATGTGGTGGACGACGGGCATCGGGTTGTCCGGACCCGGTTGGGTGGGCAACGGCCGGGCACAGGACACGGTCTGACCCGAATGCACGGCTGATGCGGCGGCCGCCGTCACCTCCGCCGTGATGAAGTTCAGAGCCCCCAATTGGTCATCGGGTCCCCATCGACCCCAGTTGGAAAGTCGATCATGGAGAATCCGGACCTCATCTGTGCTCAGGGGATTCCGCGGCACGACGACAGAGTACCGGCAAGGTGTCCGTCGAGGGGGCGGCGGTCGGCCGGCGGATCGGACCACGAAGACGGCGGATCAGAGCACCATGACCACTCCGGGGGTCGCCTCATTTGGCATCGAAGAGCTCCCGAAGAGGTCCAGGTGCCCGTGGGAGGATCGTTGCCTCACCTGGGAGGCCGACCGCCGTGCCCGTGGGTGCCCGAAATCGGGGTCAGGTCAGCGAGGCCAGATGCATCCCGGCTGCTTGGTGGAGCGGGGATCTCCGCGCCATGGCGCACACGTCCCCCGCGGCATGCCGGCCACAGCAAGATCAGTGAGTGGTCGGGGTCGGTACTGCGTGCCGACACACCCGGGCGATCCCCGGAGTCGCCACACCGAGTGGGAGTCGATCAGACGACAAGCTGCTCGGCGTTGCGGTCCGAAGGTGCCGAACTGGTGCGGCGAATCCAGGCGATCGGGGCCACAGTCCGCTTCGAGTTCGAGCGATCCGTCGGCGCTCACCGATCCTTGCTCAGAGATCCTGGTCAATGGGTCGATTCCGAGCAGCACCGCGTCATCTCGGGATGCACGGTGGAAGCGACGGGCAGTGTCTGCCAACATGAGCAGGAGTGCATCCAGTGACGCCAGCGAAAGGCGGGCATGTACATGCGATCCTCTCGAGATGGTCGACGCCCCCCGCGACTGCTGATTGCAATCCTGGGGTTCACTGCGATCACTGTCCCACTCGTCACCCTTAGCCCGACTTCGGCGACGGCATCGACACCGGGAAGCGCATCTCCGTTTCTCCAGAACGCCGTGACGGGTCATGGCGGTGCCGGTTGGCAGGTGAGCTTGTCCGATCCGGCAATTACGAGCACCGGTAGTCCGCAAATCGCGCGTAGCGGCAGCGTCGCCTGCCCATCCACGTCGGTCTGCTACCTGGTGGGTGATGACGACTCGGGCAGTGGCTATGTCGTGACGACCACGGACTCGGGAAGCACGTGGAATCCTCTGATTCTTCCTCTCGGGACAGACAGCCTCAGTGGTATTGCTTGTCCGCCACCATCCACTTCCTCCTGTTACGTGACCGGCTCGGAGAACTCCGGCGCATTCATTCTGGCCACCACGAACTCTGGCGATACGTGGTCGAATGTTTCCGTTCCCACGGGACTGGTGAGCGTCAGCGGCATCGCCTGTCCTTCGCTCACCACCTGCTACTTGATTGGATATGACCCTGCGGAAAGTGACCCTGAGGGTGGATCGGTCATCGCAGACACCACGGACTCAGGCAGTTCCTGGAACATTCTGACGATTCCCGCGGATTTTGGCCCCACCGGCCCCATCGCCTGTGCGACGACAGACACTTGCTATGCCGTGGGAAACGATGGTGATCCGAATCAGGACTTCGTCCTGGCCACGACCGACTCGGGCGCCATGTGGGTTCAGCAGGGCACTCCTCCCGACACATCGGGGATCTTCGGGAGCGCTATCGCCTGCCCCTCGGCGACCAATTGCTATCTATCGGCATACGTTTCGGAATATAGGTTCAATGGCTTCAAGATATTCTCCACCAGCGACTCGGGAAACACCTGGATCCCCCAGTCCTTGCCGAACAATACGGGAGCACTGTCTGCTATCGCATGTCCTTCGACCTCGGAGTGTTTTGGGGCGGGCACGACCAGTGTCGACGGTGNNGGCGACATCGTCGTCACCACGGATTCGGGAGGTCATTGGAGCGGCCAGATCATTCCCACAGGAACGAGCTTCTTGTCGTCCGCCGTGTGTCCCTCGGTGACGGTTTGCTTCGCACAGGCGAGCGCAATCGGCACACGGGGAGCCGTGGTCCTCAAAGGCGCCGTGCTCAACATTGCGACTGCCTCGCTCCCCGACGGCACGATTGGTGCACCGTATTTGGCGACCCTCACGGCAACAGGTGGCGATCCTCCCTACCACTGGCGGATGGCACCCGGCTCACCGACGCTGCCGAAGGGACTGAGACTCGGCACCAAGAGCGGCTCCATCTCCGGGAAGCCGAGCAAGACGAGCAGCTCGTCCACCTTCACCGTCGAGGTGCAGGACACGAAATCGAAGACGAGCCCTCCCGTCCTGAACACAGCAACAACGACGCTCACGATCACCCTCGACCCTACGACCTGACGGCTCGCGGAGACCTTGCGAGAAGGTCTGCGAAACAGTGCTTCCTTGACGTTCGGTGAGCCTGGCCTGACCGCTTGGACTTGGACCACCCGTGACGTGAGCCCGTTGCCCAGACTGCCGGGCGGGGGGAGGATCGTGACGATGGTGAGACGAGGGCACACACCGGAGCAGATCGGCCGTTAACTCCCCGAGGCGTCGAGGGCGCAGATGCCGTAGGTCTGGTGGGTCCGGGTGTGACTTCACCGAAGGGCCGGACGTCAGGATGCAGATCCGGTCACGAAGGCCACGAGTCGTTCCCGCTTGTCCTCCCGGGCATTCGTCGCGCCCGGGTGGCCCCGCAACCACCCTCCTGACCCAGCGAGGATTCGGTCGGGGGCGCTCGAAGCAGTGGAACCGCACCGGCTTTCCCCCCTCAACCACGACGGGGGTGCGCCGGTGGTATCCATGGTCTCGACCGCCGATGAGACTCACCCCGCACGGGGGAGAGGGCTCACCCCGCACCCGGCAGAAGGCCGGTCCCCACTCCGGCGGAGACTCCGGCGGAGACTCGGACGGAAAATCAGGCGGCCACCTCCGCCGGAACGGCCATCCCGGCGGAGGTGTACGCCTGGCGGAGGACGGTCGCCGCCTGCCCCACGACGGTCGACGGCGGGCTGTCGGCCAGGAACTGGTCGAACTGGGACACGGCGGCGGAGGCGTTGCCGTCGAGTTGCAGCAGCAACGTCCCGAGGTAGAGGTGGGCGGCGTAGTCGCCCGGCGTCATGGCCACCGCCTGGGTCAACTTGGTCCGGGCATCGGCCAGGAGCGTGGCGTCGGAGCCCTGCTGGCCGATCTTGTACTCGAGCCAACCCAGCTGGGCGAGCGCCACCTCGTNNCCTGCTGGTAGAGCTGGGCGGCCAGTCCGAGCTGTCCCTGGTTCTCCACCGTGGCGGCCTGGTCGAGCGTCCGGGCCACCTGCTGGCTGGGGCTCAACGCCACCGAGCCCGTGGCCGTCTGCCCGGGCAGTCGATGCGAGGCGAACAGGGGGACAGCCACGACCAGCGCCACCACGAAGCACCCGATGGCCCCGACCAGGAACCACTTGTTCCGCCCCCGTCGCCGGGGCACGGACCTGTCAACCCTGTCGGACCTGTCGGGCTCGAGCGGGGTTCCGCTGCGCTCCGCGGTAACCGTGGCCGATGCCGCCGATGC
>PMFY01000257.1 GCA_003157945.1 Acidimicrobiaceae bacterium
TCGAGGTAGTCCCGCCAGTGGGTGATCCGGCGATCGGTGATCGTGATCACGGAGATGAAGCGGTTGAGGTAGGGCGCACCGGTCGCCACGGCGTGCCCCTCGGACGCGTACTCGAGGACCACGACGCCGGCGTCCCGGTCGTGGTACCTCACGAGGTCGAAGCAGCGGTGGAGCATCATGGCCCCGCTGTAGGGCCGGTACAGGTCGATCAGCGCCGGACGCCCCACGATCCGCCGGGGGTAGCCGGGGACGGTGTGGATGAATTCGACGACTACGTCGTCGGCGTGGAGGTCGAAGAAGTGGTCCCCGTCGACCAGNNCCTCCTCGATGATCCGGAAGAAGGGTCCGAGCCCTACGAAGTCGTCCGGGTCCGCCATGGCGGTCACCCTCCACCACCTCCCGGCCCGACCGCCGACGTCAGCCGCACCGGGCCGGTGGCGTTCGTCGACCGTGTCACCCTCACGGCTCCCGTCGAGGTCCGGCGTCGCACGATCGCGATGCTAGAGGCGGGCCCGGTGCCGGCTGGTACCGGTGCGCCGGGGTCAGTGCGGGGCCCGCTCCGTCGATCCGGTCGCGACGCCGACGGACGGACCCGGGCGGTCACCGTCGGCCCGTGGCACGACGTGGACGAACCGCGCCGCCCGCCGGCGGATGTGACGCTGGTGCCGCTGTTCGGGCGAGATGGCCGGTGCGGTCGTGCGGACCCGGGGGGACCGGTAGAACCTGGTCTTGGCCAGCTCTACCAGCACCAGGTACGCCACCACCATGCCGAAGAGGATCAGGAAGAACGTCGTGGGGAGCGGCGTGAACCCGAGCAGGGTGGCGAGCCCCGTGTACGGGAGTACCGCCCCCACCAGGGCCGCGCCGGTGGGCACGAGCAGCATCGGCAGGCTCGGCCGGCTGGTGAAGAACGGGACACGCCGGGTCCGGATGACGTAGATGACCAGTGTCTGGGTGGCGATCGACTCGACGAACCAGCCGGTCCGGAACTCGGTGTGCCCGGCATCGAGCACGGACAGCATCACCCAGAAGGTGAGGAAGTCGAAGATCGAGCTGATGGGGCCGAACACCGACATGAAGCGCCGGATGAAGCGCATGTCCCACGCCGCCGGACGGGCCAGCGCCTCGGGGTCGACCCGGTCGGTCGGGATCGCCAGCTGTCCCGAGTTGTAGAGCAGGTTGTTGAGGAGGATCTGCGACGGCAGCATCGGGAGGAAGGTCAGGAACACGGAGGCCCCGGCGGCACTGAACATGTTGCCGAAGTTGGACGACGTCGCCATCAGGACGTACTTCATGGTGTTGGCGAAGATGCGTCGTCCCTCCATGACGCCGTCGGCCAGCACGCCCAGGTCCTTGTCGAGCAGCACGACGTCCGCCGCGTCCTTGGCGACGTCGGTCCCGGAGTCCACCGAGATCCCGACGTCGGCGTGGTGCAGGGCCACGGCGTCGTTGACCCCGTCGCCGAGGAACGCCACGTCGCGTCCCGTACGGCGCGCCACCTTGATGATCCTCGACTTCTGGGCCGGACCGATCCGGGCGAAGATGGTCGTCGTGGCGATCGCCGCCTCGAGCTGGTCGTCGTCGAGCGACTCGAGCTCGGGACCACTGAGCACACCCGACGACACGACCCCGATGTCCGTGCACAGCTTGGTGGCCACCAGCCCGTTGTCCCCGGTGATGATCTTGACGGCCACCCCGAGTGCTTCGAGGCGGACGATCGACGACCCGGCGTCGGCCTTCGGTCGGTCGGCGAAGGTCAGGAATCCGACGAGGGCCAGGCCCACCTCATCGGCCGCGGCCAACGTGGTGACGCCCGAGCCGTCGCGGACGGCCACGGCGACCACCCGCGACCCCTCGGCGAACAGCCCCTCCAATGCGTCGTGCGCCGCGACCGGGACGTCGTCGCACCGGGCCATGACCGCCTCCGGCGCACCCTTGACGACGACCAGGGGATGGCCGTCGGGATCGTCGACCAGGACCGACGCCAGTTGGCGGTCGTGGTCGAACGGCACGATGCCCCGGCGCCGGTAGCGGGCGACGGCCGAGGCGACCTCGCCACCCGACCCGGCGACCGGAGCCGCCCACAGGGCCTGGTCCAACGCATTGCCGCCGACGGGGCCGTCGGTCGACGGGCTGGCCTCGTTGCACACCAGGCCGAGCTCGAGTGGCCGGCCCCCTTCGCCTCCGGCAGGGTCGAGGGAGCGGGCGAACGTGATCCGACCGTCGGTGAGCGTGCCCGTCTTGTCGGTGAACAGGATCTCGATGTTCCCGAGGTCCTCGATGGCCACCAGCCGCTTGACCAGCACCTTTCTGGCCGCCAGCGCCCGCGACCCGGTGGAGAGGCTGACGGTCACGATGGCCGGCATCATCTCGGGAGCGATGCCCACGGCGATGGCCAGGGAGAAGAGCAGCGCCTCGATGAGCGGGCGCGACAGGGCGACGTTGACGACGAAGATGAACACGGTCAGCACCGCGGCGACCCCGAAGAGGAACCGCGAGAACCGCGACAGCCCGACCTCGAACGCGGTCTGCGCCTGCTTCTCGCCCAGTCCGGCGGCGATCCGTCCGAATGCGGTCCGCGTGCCGGTGCTGACGACGATCCCCCGTCCGGCGCCCTGGTGGACGACGGTACCCATGAAGGCACAGTTCGCCAGCCCCGGCGAGTCCGCCGCGTCGGACGCCGCGACCGACTTCGCCACCGGCAGCGACTCCCCGGTGAGCACACCCTCGTCGCACTCGAGTTCCTCGACGTCCAGGAGCCGGAGGTCGGCGGGGACGATCACGCCGATCCGGAGACTGACGACGTCGCCGGGCACCAGGTCCCCCACCGGGACGCGGACGGCCACCCCGTCGCGGACGGCCTCGGCGTCATGGTGGATCTTGGCCCGGAGCGAGGACATCGCCGCCTCGGCGCGGTACTCGTTGACGAAGCCGAGCCCCACGCTCAACGCCACGATGACGGCGATGATCACCGCGTTGGTGCCACCGCCGGTCAGTCCGGACACCAGCGCCGCCCCCAACAGCAGGACGAGGATCGGGTTCCGGACCTGGCGCAGCAGCACCGCCCCGGCCCGCACCTGATGGGTGGCCAGGACGTTGTGGCCGAACCGGCGGAGCCGCGCCGAGGCCTCGACGGACGTCAGGCCCGCCCCGCTCCCGCCCAGGGCCTCGACGGCGTCGCCGGGCGCCATCCGGGCCGTCGCGGCCAGGTCGAGCTCGACGGCGGGGGCACCACCGCCCGTCGACGGCGGGCGGACCGGCCGGCCCGTTCCGGCCCCGGTGGCGGGTCCGACGGGGGGCGCGGTCACGACCCGATGATCGTTCCCCGGGTCCCCTCGAGCAGCTCGACGGCATCCTGGAGTCGGCCGATCATGGCCCGGCGTCCCGTGGCTTCGACGAAGCGGCAGGCGGCGTCCACCTTCGGGCCCATGGAGCCGGCGGGGAAGGACCCGGCGCGCAGCTCGGCCGCGGTCGTGTGCCGGATCGGTGTGGCCTGCGGCGTGCCGAACCCGACCTCGACGCCGTCCACGTCGGTCAGGAGCAGCAGGGCGTCGGCGTCGAGTTCGCGGGCCAGGAGGGCGGCGGCCAGGTCCTTGTCGACCACCGCCTCGGCACCGTGCAGGGTGCCGTCGTCCCCCCGGACCACCGGGATGCCGCCACCCCCGGAGCAGATCACGACGGCACCGTCCCCCACCAGCACCCGGATCACCGCCAGCTCGACGATCACCCGGGGCTCGGGTGAGGGCACCACCCGCCGCCACGCCCTCCCGTCCTGTCGGATCTGCCAGCCGCGCTCGGCCGCCAGGCCTGCGGCGACCGACCTGGTGTACACCGGGCCGACGAACTTGGTCGGGTCCGCGAACGCCGGGTCGTCGGCGTCCACCTCGGTCTGGCCGATGAGGCTGACGACGTGCCGGCCGGGGAGGGCGTTCTCGAGCGCCTGGAGGAAGAAGTAACCGATCATCCCCTGGGACTCGGCACCGAGGACGTCCAGGGGATACGGACCGGGGAGGTCGGGGTCGACGGCGCTCTCGTTGGCCAGGAGCCCGACCTGGGGGCCGTTCCCGTGGGTGACGACGAGCTCGTTGTCCGACGCCAGTCGGGCCAGGGCGGCGACGGCCACCGCCACGTGGCCCTCCTGGATCTCGGCGACGGGGACCTCGCCCCGCTCGAGGAGCGCATTGCCACCGACCGCCACCACCAACCGCATCGCTTCCACCCCGGGGACGGCGACCGCTCAGGCCGGCGTCGACGCCTCGGCGTCAGCCCCGGCGGGCACGGACACGTCGTCGGGGAGGTCGACCGGCTCCGCCGATTCACCGAGGCGCTGGCGCCGGGCGTTGAGGAAGGCGTAGAGGACCAGCCCGGCGAGGATGACGACCAGGGCCTGGTAGACGACCT
>PMFY01000172.1 GCA_003157945.1 Acidimicrobiaceae bacterium
CCGTACTGCACCAGGTTGCGGGCCAGCTTTGCCGCCAGCCCGGTGCCGAACGGGCCCATGCGCACCGTCAGGGACCCCATGGCATCGAAGACCGGTCGGAGGCCGGCCACGACGTCCTCGTCGCCGCCCACCATGCAGATCAGCTCGCCCGATGCCGCGGCGGCCGGGCCCCCGCTCACGCCGCAGTCGACGAGGTCGACGCCTGCAGCTACGGCCTCGGCGCCGACCGACCGGACACACCCGGGCGTGATGGTGCTGACGATCACGAACGTGGTGTCCGGTCCGGCAGCCGCCAGGGCGCCGTCGGGACCGGACAGGACGGCGTGGACCTGCTCGTCGTTGACCACCGCCACGACCACGACGTCGGCGGCCCGTGCCAGGTCGGCGGGTGATGCGGCGACGGCTGCGTGTTCGGCATGACGGGCGGTCGCCTCCTCCCGGATGTCGAAGACCACGAGCGGGAAGCCCGCCGCGTGGACACTTCCGGCGACGCCGTCCCCGATGGCACCCAACCCGATGACGCCGACGGTCGGGCGGTCGTCCGACCCCTTCGGTGCTGCACCCTCTGCTGCGGTCACGACCTCTCCCCCGTTGCTGGACACGTGTCTGGACTATAGTATGGACATATGACCGACACCAGCGGGCAGCCCTGCCCGGACGCCGACGGCCGAGAGGCCCCGTGAGTTCGCCGGCGGCCCTGTCCGATGTGGGCGCCGACGCAGCGGCTCCGGCCGTGGTCGACATCGAGGCGACACGACGTCGACTGACCGCCCGCCAGGCGGAGATCGTGGCCAAACTGGTGCGGGCCGCCGAGGACGAGACCGACGAGGTGGGCTACGCCGGACTGACCGTCCGCGGCGTGGCCCGCCGTGCCGGCGTGGCCCCGGCCACCGCCTACACCTACTTCAGCTCGAAGGACCACCTGTTGGCCGAGGTGCTGTGGCGTCGCATGGAGTCCCTTCCCGCCATCGACACCGACCTGTCCGTCCCCAGGGCGCAACGGGTCGAGGAGGCCGTCCGCGAGATGACCCCCTTCGCATCGAGCAGCCCGGCCCTGGTGGACGCCTGCACGGTCGCACTCATCAGCCCCCATCCCGACGTCGCCCACCTGCGTGATCGGATCGGGGCCCAGACCCACCACCGCCTGACGGCGGCACTCGGGCCCGAGCCCGACGCACGGGCCGTCCGGGTGTTGGAGGCCGCCTACCGTGGCGCGCTCCTCACAGCCGGCATCGGGCACATGTCGTTCCTCGACGTGCCGGCGTTCGTGGCCGAGGCCGCCACACTGCTGTTCGACCACGACGGAGGCACCTCATGACGATCACCGGGGTCGACGGTCCCGTCACCTACAACCCGTACACGTACGAGATGCACGAGGACCCCTATCCGACCTATGCCCGGCTGCGGTCGGAGGCGCCGGTCTACCGGTCCGAGGAATTCGACTTCTGGGCACTGTCCCGTCACGAGGACGTGCTCGCCGCCTTCCGCAACGTCGACGCCTACTCCAATTCGTACGGTGTCTCGCTCGACCCGAGCGCGTTCGGGCCCGACGCCCACCGCACCATGTCCTTCCTCGCCCTCGACCCGCCGAAGCACACCCGCATGCGGTCGCTGGTCGGCAAGGGCTTCACTCCCAGCAAGGTCAACGCCATGGAGGAGCGCATCCGCGAGATCACCCTCCAGCACCTCGAGCCGGCGCTGGAGTCGGGGTCGTTCGACTTCATCGCCGACTTCGCCGGCAAGGTGCCGATGGACGTGATCTCGGAGCTGGTCGGCGTGCCCACGGCCGACCGCGCCGAGCTACGCCGACTCGCCGATCTGGTGCTCCACCGCGACGACGGCGTGTACGACGTGCCCCAGGAGGGCATGGAGGCGGCGCTCACCCTCGTGGGCTACTACCAGACCATGGTGGACGAGCGGCGGGCGTCCCGGCGGGACGATCTCACCTCGGCCCTGCTCGACGCGGAGATCGACGGCGACAAACTCACCGACGAGGAGATCGTCGCCTTCCTCTTCCTCATGGTGGTGGCCGGCAACGAGACCACCACGAAGCTGCTCGGCAACGCCTGGTACTGGGGCTGGCGGCATCCGGACGAGCGGACCAAGCCGTTCGCCGATCCCTCGATGGTTCCGGCCTGGACCGAGGAGACGCTCCGGTACGACACCTCAAGCCAGATGCTGCTGCGGATGACACGACAGCCCGTCCATCTCCACGGCACCTCGATCGCCGAGGGCAGCCGCGTCCTGCTACTGGTGGGATCGGCCAACCGGGACGAAAGGGTCTTCCCCCACGCCGACCGCTACGACCTCGACCGGGACACGAAGGCACTCGTCAGTTTCGGCAGCGGACGTCACTTCTGCATGGGCGCTCCGTTGGCGCGCCTCGAGGCGAGGATCGCGCTGACCGAGCTCGTGGGTCGGGTCGCCACCTACGACGTCGACCCGGACGGGGTCGAGCGGGTCCACTCCATCAACGTCAGGGGCCTCGCCGCCCTGCCCACAACGGTGACCCTGCGCTGATGCCGAGGTTCCCTGCAAACCCGCAACGTCGTCCCGCCGTGGTGACGGGCGCCTCGTCCGGCATCGGACGGGCTACGGCTGCCGCCCTCGCCGCACTCGGCCACCCCGTGGTGCTCGGCGCCCGACGCGTCGCCGACTGCGAGGACGCGGCGGTCGCCATCCGGGAGGCCGGCGGCGAAGCGGTCGCCGTCCACCTCGACCTCGCCGACGACGACTCGGTCGAGCGGTTCGCCGCCTCCGCGATCGACACCCTCGGCGAGATCGAGATCGTGGTGTCCAATGCCGGCCTGAACATGGCGGGCGGAGTCCTCGGCACCGATACCGCGTCCCTCGAGGACGTTCTGGCCGTCAACGTGACCGGTACCCACCGCCTGGTGCGCGCGCTCCTTCCCGCCATGGTGTCGAGGCAGCGGGGCGACTTCGTCTTCGTCACCTCCGACGTCGCCGAGCGACCGCGACCCGCCATGGCCGCCTACGTCACCTCGAAGTGGGGCCTCGAGGGCTACGTCCACTCGCTCCAGATGGAACTCGAGGGAACCGGCGTCCGGGCCGCCATCCTTCGTCCCGGCCCCACCATGACCGGGATGGGGATGGACTGGGACCCCGTGCAGACCGGCGAGATCATCGAGCAGTGGGCGGCCTGGGGCTTCGCCCGCCACTCCAACTTCATGCGTCCGGACGGCGTCGCCCAGGCCGTCTGCGCCGTGGTCAACCTTCCCCGTGGGGTCCACACCACCGTCATCGAGCTGCAACCCGAGGCGCCGCTCACGCCCTCAGTCAAGGAACAAGGAGGCCAGTGATGGCTGTCGACACAGGACTACAGGAGCCCGCACGGGTCTCCGGGGGCGAAGGGCCCACCGGTCACCTCGAGGAGCTCCGGGTCGACCCGATCGCACTCATGGAGCGCGTGCGGGCCGAGTGCGGCGACGTCGGGATGTTCCGGCTGGCCGATCGTGACGTGGTGCTGCTCAGCGGCGCCGAGGCCAACGAGTTCTTCTTCCGGTCACCCGAGGAGATCCTCGACCAGGCCGAGGCCTACCCCTTCATGGCCCCCGTCTTCGGTGAGGGCGTGGTCTTCGACGCGTCACCCGAACGGCGGCGGGAGATGCTGCACAACCAGGCGCTGCGCGACAAGTTCATGCGTGGCCATGCCGCCACGATCTCCAGTGAGGTCGAGCGCATGGTGGCCGCCTGGGACGACGAGGGCGAGATCGACATGCTCGAGTGGTTCGCCGAACTCTTCATCTACACCTCGTCGGCCTGCCTGGTCGGCAAGCGCTTCCGCGAGCAGCTCGACGGGCGCTTCGCCCAGCTCTTCCACGACCTCGAGCAGGGCACCGACGCCATCGCCTTCGTCGACCCCTACGCCGACATCGAGAGCTTCCACCGACGCGACGCGGCCCGCGCGGAGCTGGTGTCGCTGATCCAGGCGATCATGGAGGCGCGCGCCGCCGAACCGCCGGTCTCGGACGACGAGCGGGACCTGGTCGACGTGCTGATGTCGATCAAGAATCCTGACGGCAGCGACCGCTTCCTGCCCGATGAGGTCACCGGCATGTTCATCTCGATGATGTTCGCCGGCCACCACACGACGTCGGGAACGGCGGCCTGGACCCTCATCGAATGGCTCCGTCACCCGGACGTGCTGGCCCGGGTCGACGACGAACTGGCCGAGCTGTACGCCGACGGCGCAGAGGTCAGCTACCAGGCGCTGCGCGAGATGCCGCTGCTCGAGTCGTCGATCAAGGAGGCACTCCGTCTCCACCCCCCGCTCATCCTGTTGCTGCGGGTGGCCAAGGAAGAGCTCGAGGTCGAGGGCTACGCCATCCACGAGGGCCAGATGGTCGGAGCCAGCCCGGCGGTGTCGAACCGGATCTCCGAGGACTTCCCCGACGCCGACTCCTTCCAGCCCGACCGCTACCTCGATCCCCGTGAAGAGGACCGGCTCAATCCCTGGACGTGGATCCCGTTCGGCGCCGGCCGCCATCGCTGCGTCGGGCAGGCGTTCGCCATGATGCAGCTCAAGGCCATCTTCAGCGTCCTCCTCCTCGACTGGGAGTTCGAGGCCGCCCAACCGCCCGAGACCTATCGCAACGACCACTCGAAGATGGTCGTCCAGCTCCAGCAGCCCTGCGTGGTCCGCTATCGCCGCCGGGCCGTGGCCCGCAGCCATGCCGGAGGTGCCGCCTGATGCGGATCGTGGTGGACACCGACCTGTGTCAGGGCCATGGCGTCTGCGAGTCCGAGGCGCCCGGGGTGTTCGAAGTCGGCAAGGACCACCAGGTGGTCGTGCTCGAGTCCGAACCGCCGGACAACCGGCGTTCCGAGCTCGAGGCCGCGGTGCGCTTCTGCCCGACCCACGCCCTGACCCTGGTGGACGACTGATGCGTCCTCCGGTTCGGGTAGCGAACGTTGCGTCGTGAATCCGTGAATCTGTGAAGCCGTGAAGCCCGATTTGAATCGAATCCCCGGTGCAGACTCACCTGTACCGACCTTCCACACCGAAAAGGAGTCGCCCCGTGCCGTCGTACCCCCGCAGTGAGCTCGAAGAGACCATGCAGCTCTGGCTGGAACTCAACCGGAAGTGCGAAGAGGAGCTGAATTGGCTTCCGCTCGCCGAGATGTTCACCGAGGACGCCACCTACGGCTGGAATGTCGGGCCGAACGACGAGTTCATGGCCGTCGGCCGCGAGCAGATCCGCGAGTACGCGGTCGGCCTCGAGATGGAGGGTCTGGGCGGCTGGACCTACCCGTACATGCGGATCCTGATCGACGAAGTGCAGGGGGAGATCCTCGGCCTGTGGAAGCAGGTGGCCGACGCCACCAGGGCGGACGGCAGCCACTACGAGATCGCCGGNNCGTACATCGAGATGATCCAGGCCGATGCCCTCAGCCCGGGCATGAAGGCCCGCCTCGAGAAGATGGGTTCCGGGCGCCAGCCGGGGCACTACCCCGTCGGCAAGGCCCCCGTCAGCCTCTGGGACGGCGTCGAGCCCACCGTACTGGGCGGCGCCTGACGGTCGTCCTCCCGGTCCGGTCCGTCGAGCGGGCCTGGACCGGAGTACCGGGCCGGTGCGTGGCATGGCGTGGAACGGGGTCGGATGCGTGGCATTGGACCAGGTGACGGTGGGACCTGTGTGGATCGGTTGATCGAGCCTGGTCACTACCCTCAGATCAGCGACACCGGACCGCTCGGTCCCGGGGCCGGGAGTGATCGGAGGGTCGGATGACGACAGGGCGGTTCGGCGCCGCGACGGCCGTCACGCCGGTCGGGGACGGGACCTATTCCGCGGCCGTGCTACCAGGGTGGGACATCGCCGGCAACGCCAACGGTGGCTATCTGCTCGCCGTCGCTGCCCGGGCCCTGATCAACGCCACCGGACGACCGGACCCGGTGACGGTGACCGGCCATTTCCTCGCGCCCGGTACGCCAGGTCCCGTCAACATCGCCACCGACGTGATCAAAGTGGGGAAGCGCTTCGCCACCGGACGGGCAACGCTGCACGCCGTCGACCGTCCGTTGTTGACCACGCTGGGCACCTTCGGCGATCTCGGCGAGGACCACGGAGCCCTCCTCGTCGACGGTTCACCGCCCGACCTCCCGCCGGTCGACGAGTGCGTCCACATCGTCGCCACGGACACCTTCCCTCCCCCGTTCATGGGTCAGGTCGAACTGCACCTTCACCCGGCCGACGTCGGGTTCGCCGCAGGCGAACGCAGTGGCATCGCCCGGGTTCGTGGCTGGTTCCAGCTCCTCGACGGCGAGCACATCGACACCGTCGTCCTGCTCTGCGCGCTCGACGCATTCCCACCCACCATCTTCAACACCCACCTACCGGTGGCCTGGACACCGACGGTCGAGCTCACATGTCACGTTCGGGCCCGGCCGACTTCCGGACCGCTGCGGTGCCAGTTCACCACCAGGTTCGTCACCGGGGGCTTCCTCGAGGAGGACGGGGAGATCTGGGACGTCGACGGACGGTTGGTCGCTCAATCACGCCAGTTGGCCCTCGTGCCCCGGGGATAGGCGACATACCCCCACCCTGTCACCGCCGGGGCACGACCTCGGGCGGTCGGTCGAACAGGGTGCGGTCGTCGGTCGGCGGGTCGTGGCGTGATGCGTCGGTCGGCGGGTCGT
>PMFY01000431.1 GCA_003157945.1 Acidimicrobiaceae bacterium
AGTTCTACCTGGTGTGGCCGCTCGTCGTCCTCGGCGTGCTCCACCTCGCCGGATCGTTCCGGCGGGGGGTGCGCGCCGTGCTGGCCGTGGCCGCTGTCGGTGCGGTGGCCTCCGCCGTCGAGATGGCGGCGCTCTTCCACCCGGGCGGCAACACCACCCGGATCTACTTCGGCACCGACACCCACGCCCAGTCGGTGCTGGTCGGCGCGGTCCTGGCCTGCCTCCTGACGCTGGTGGCCCGGCGGCAGGGGGCGAGCGGCATGGCCCCCCTCGCCCGGGCCGGGGCGGTCCGGATCGTGCTCACGGTGGCCGGTCTGGTGGGCGGGCTCGTCGTGCTCCTGGCGGCCCGCCGGCTGGACGGCGCCTCGAGCGCCGCCTACCGCGGCGGCTTCCTGCTGGTGGCCCTGTGCTCGGCGGTGGCCATCGCGGCCGTGGTCACCGTGCCCCGCGGCCCGCTGGCCCGACTGCTGTCGATCGCCCCCCTGGTGTGGTTGGGCACGCTGTCCTACGGCATCTACCTGTGGCATTTTCCGGTGGCCGTCTACCTCGACGCGGGGCGGACGGGCCTGCACGGNNGTCGAGCGCCCGGTCCTCGAGGGGCGCTTCTGGCGCACCCTGCGCGCGGCCGGACCGGCCGTCGTGGCCGTGGTGGTGACCGTGGCGGTGGTGGTGGCGGGCACCGCCGGACAGGCGACGGCGGCCCCCACGACCCCGGCCGGCCTGGTCGGTGCGACGGCGACGGCCGCCGAGTGGCGGGCCGTCCACCTGACGAGCTTCGACGGGTCGGGGCGGCGCCTGCGCGTCCTCATCGTCGGCGACTCGCTGGCCCTGACCGTGGCCGTCGGCATCGCCCCCTACGCCCGGGCCTACGGCATCGACCTCGGCGGCCGCTCGCACACGGGCTGCGGCGTGGCCGTCGCCCTGCCGCTGTCGGACCACGGCGTGGTGGGCGATCCGTTCCCCAACTGCCCGACGTGGCCGACCTGGTGGAGCGACGACGTGCGCCAGCTGCATCCGCAGGTCGTCGGTCTGGTCATCGGCTTCTGGGAAGTGATGGACCGCGTCGTCGACGGCCGCTGGCAGCACCTCGGCGACCCGGGGTACGACGCCTACGAGACGGCCCAGCTCGACCGGGCGGTGGCCGTCCTCTCGTCCGGTGGCGCCCGGGTGGCCCTGTTCACCGCCCCCTACTTCCACACCGGCGAGCAGCCGGACGGCAGCCCGTGGCCCCAGGACGACCCGGCCCGGGTGGACCGCCTCAACCAGCTCCTGGCCGACGTGGCCCGGCGCCACCCCGGCGTGGTGAGCCTCGTGCCGCTCAACCGGTTCCTCGACCCGCAGGGGCACTTCACCTGGACGCTCGACGGTCGGGTCGTCCGTCAGGGGGACGGCGTCCACACGACCCTGGCCGGGGGCGCCTACCTGGCGCCCCGGATCCTGCCGCTGCTGGCCGCGCTCGGCCCGCACTGACGGACTCCCTGGTCAGAGGCCGGGAACCGGCCGGACCCGGGTGCGACGGACGCATTAGTTAGCAAAACTAACTATACTGACGGCATGACCTCGACCCTCCCGGCGCCGATCGACGACCCCACCGGCGCGGCTGTCGGACCCGAGGGGGTGGGGGACCCGGCCGAGGCGGAGCTGGCGTCGCGGCTCCGGCTGGCCGTCACCCGGCTGCACCGGCGGCTCCGCCAGCACGCCACCGGGGGGCTGACACCGTCCCAGGCCTCGGCCCTCGCCGGGGTGGACCGGCTCGGCTCGCCGACGCTCGGGGCGCTGGCCGCACGCGAGTCCGTGCAACCGCCGACCATGACCAAGGTGGTGGGGGCCCTCGAGGACCGGGGCCTCGTCACCCGGGTGACCGATCCCGACGACCGCCGCATGGCGCGCCTGACCCTCACCCCGGCCGGAGCGGAGACGCTCCGCCAGTCGCGTTCGATGCGGACCGCCTTCCTCGCCGATCGCCTGCACCGGCTCGAGCCCGGTGACCGTGCCGCGCTCGCCGACCTGACCGACCTCCTCGAGCGCCTGGTCGACATGGACGACGGATGAGCGCGGTCCGCGCCGCGGCACGCCAGACCTTCAGCTCGCTGCGGGTGAGGAATTTCCGCCTCTACTTCACCGCGCAGCTCATCTCGGTGTCCGGTACCTGGATGCAGTCGGTGGCGCAGGCCTGGCTGGTCCTCCACCTGACCGACAGCGGTGTCGCGCTCGGCATCGTGGTGGGGCTCCAGTTCCTCCCCATGCTGCTGTTCGGGCCGTGGGGCGGGCTCGTGGCCGACCGGGCCAACAAGCGGAACCTGCTCTTCTTCACGCAGACGGCCGGCGGGCTGCTGGCCCTGGTGCTCGGCATCCTGGTGGTCACGGACACCGTCGTGCTCTGGCAGGTGTACCTGCTCGCCGGCCTGCTCGGCGTGGTCAACCTGTTCGACAACCCGGCCCGCCAGACCTTCATGATCGAGATGGTCGGCCGTGACGACCTGGCCAACGCCGTCAGCCTCAACTCCTCGCTCATGAACATGTCGCGGGTGGTGGGTCCGGCCATCGGCGGCGTCATCATCACCGTGTTCGGACTCGGCGTCTGCTTCTTCGTCAACGCCGCCTCCTACGCCGCCGTGCTCGTGGGACTGGCCATGATGCGCACACGCGAACTGCACCGGGGCACGCCGGTGCCCCGGGCCCGGGGCCAGGTCCGCGAGGGATTCCGCTACGTCTGGGCCACCCCGGCGTTGCGCAACGTCCTGCTGTCCGTGGCCCTGATCGGGATCTTCGCCTACAACTTCACCGTCACCCTGGCGCTGCTGGCCAAGGGGACCTTCCACGGGGGCGCGGGGACCTACGCCGTCCTGACGTCCTGCATGGGCGCCGGTGCGGTGGTCGGCGGCCTCGTCGCCGCCCACCACGCCCGACCCACGCCGCGCCTGCTCCAGGTCCTGGCGCTGGTCTTCGGCGGACTGCTCGCCGCCGTGGCGCTGGCCCCCACCCTGCTGGCCGCGGACCTGCTCATCGTGCTGATGGGCGCGGCGTCGATCGGGTTCATCGCCACGGCCAACGCCACCCTGCAGCTGACGGCGGAACCGGCCATGCGCGGTCGGGTGATGGCCCTCTACGCCATGGCCTTCCTCGGTACGACGCCGATCGGGGCGCCGCTGGTGGGCGCCATCGCCCAGTGGACGAGCCCCCGCGTCGCCCTGCTGGTCGGCGCCGTGGCCACCGTGCTGTCGGCGGGGCTGCTGATGTGGCGCCACCAGGTGAGGCTCCGGGCCGACGGGGCCGGGGGCCGCGCCGTCGAGGCGCGGGCGGTCGAGGAGATCGAGTCCGAACCTCGGGTGGCCTGACCGCTCCACCGGGGCGGTGGACGCATCAGCCGGCGGCGACCGCCTTGGGCTCCTTGGGCAGCCCCAGCACCCGCTCGCCCACGATGTTCCGCTGGATCTCGGCCGTCCCACCCCAGATGGTCTCGGACCGCGAGAAGAAGAACGAGGCCTGCAGGGCGCTGACCGGATAGTCCTCGCGACCCCGGCGCAGCCCCTCCTCGGAGACCTCGTTCGGGTCGCCGGTCAGGATCTGGCCGTCCATGCCCAGGATGTCCATGGCCAGCTCCATCGTCTCCTGGTGGAACTCCGACCAGTTCATCTTGTTGGCCGCGCCCAGCGCCGCCATGTGGTGGGTGCCGTTCAACGCGTCGGTCAACGACCGGTAGCCGTTGATCTCCATGATCTTGACCTTCGACCACGCCGTGGCCAGCCGCTGACGGATCAGCGGGTCGTTGATCCGACCGTTGTCCCGGGCGGTGGCGATGATGGCGTCGAGCTCGCGCAGGAACCGGCGGTGACCCGTGGTGGCCGACGAGCCGCGCTCGAAGCCCAGGGTGGTCATGGCCACCTTCCACCCGTTGTTGACGCCGCCGACCACGTTCTCCACGGGGCAGCGGGCGTTCGTGAAGAAGATCTCGTTGAAGTCGGCGCTGCCGTCGACCTGGGCGATCGGCCGGACCTCGATGCCGGGCTGGTCCATGGGCACCAGCAGGTAGGAGATGCCGGCGTGCTTCGGGGCGTCCGGGTCGGTGCGGGCCAGCAGGAAGATGTAGTCGGCGAACTGGGCCTGGGTGGTCCACACCTTCTGGCCGTTGATGACCCACTCGTCGCCGTCCCGTTCGGCGCGCGTCTTGAGGCCGGCCAGGTCCGAGCCGGCGTCGGGCTCGCTGAAGCCCTGGCACCAGGCGATGGTGCCCTTCAGGATGCCGGGGATGAACTGCTGCTTCTGCTCCTCGGACGCCCACTGCAGGATGGTCGGGCCGACCAGCGTGTCACCGAAGAAGTCGGCCCGCAGCGGCGCCTCGGCCCGGGCGAACTCCTCGTTGAGCACCACGGACTCCATGAGGCTGAGACCCTTGCCGCCGTACTCCTGGGGCCACGAGGCGCAGATCCAGCCGCCCCCGAAGAGCTTGGCCGTCCAGTCGGCCAGGAACGCCTTGCGCTCCTCCTTGGTCATCGAGAACCCGGGGGTGCCCCAGCCCTCCGGCAGGTTGTCCGTCAGCCACTGGCGGATCTCGGCGCGGAACGGCTCGGTCTCGACGGGGTAGTTCAGGTCCATGCCGGCGAGAATACCCGTCGGGTGCGGAAGCGGACAGGTGGCGGTCGGCGCCCGGACGGTCTCCCGCGGCCACCCGTGACACGGCGGCGTCCGTCTACGCTTGGGGGCGTATGAGCACGAGCGACGTGGCGACGCACGCCGACAGGGAGATCCTGCATCTCTCCAGCATCGTCCGGCGTCCGCTGGTCGACCTCGGCGGCGACCGGATCGGTCGCGTCAAGGACCTCGTCGTGCGCCTGGGTGACGCTCCGCACCCGCCCGTCGTGGGACTGGTCGTCACCATCGGCGAACGGGACCTGTTCGTACCCATCCGCAAGGTGGCCGCCTTCGAACCCGGGCGCGTGCTCTTCGATGGTCGCCGGGTGGACCTGCGCCATTTCGAGCGCCGTGAGGGAGAGCTGCTGCTGGCCCGGGACCTCCTGGCCCGACACGCCATCAACTTCGTCGGCGGCCGCATCATCAAGGCGAACGAGATCGAGCTGGCCAAGGTGGCCGACACCTGGGAGGTCGTGGCCGTCGACCCGTCGGGCCGCCCGTTGCTGCGCCGCCTGCTCGGCCCGTTCGGACGGGGAACCGCGTCGGGGCAGGTGGTGGACTGGGGAGGCATCGAGCCCTTCGTCGCCCATGTGCCCACCTCGAAGCTGCGCATCCCGTACCGCAAGCTCTCGAAGCTGCGGCCGGCCCAGATCGCCGACCTGGTCGAGGC
>PMFY01000230.1 GCA_003157945.1 Acidimicrobiaceae bacterium
AGTAGTAGAGGTACTTGCGGTTCGACTCCCCCTCCGGGTCGAGGAGGAACGAGGTCTGGTCGACGGCGTCGATGTACCGGTCCGTGGGCACCGCGTCCTCCGCACCCGCCAGGGTCAGGCAGGTGGTGAAGAGGTCCATGAGGGAGAAGATCCCGTCCGAGGCCCGGTCGGCGGGGACCATCCCCGGCCACGTCACGATGCCCGGCACGCGCTGTCCGCCCTCCCAGGTCGAGCCCTTGGCGCTGCGGAAGGGCGAGTACGCGGCGTCGGGCCACGTCTCCATCTCGGGCCCGTTGTCCGAGCTGATGAAGACGAGGGTGTCCTCCATCTGACCGGTCGCCTCGAGCTCGGCCACCAGGCGACCGACGATGTCGTCGAGCTCGATGATGGTGTCCTTGTAGGGGTGCTTGGCCGGCGACGAGCCGAGGAAGCGCTCGTGCGGGTAGTTGTCGAAGTGGGCGCCCCGGGTGCAGTGGTAGAGGAACCACGGCGTCCGGTCGGCGGCCGGAGGGGAGCCCATGCGGCGGATGAAGTCGAGGGAGTAGTCGGCCCACTTGTCGTCGAGCAGGGACAGCACGGGGACGGTCACCTCCTCCACGTTCTCGGTCTCCCCACCGCGGGTGGCGTGGACGAAGCACTTGTTGAACGGCAGGTTCTCCACCCACTTGGTCCGCTCCTCGGAGTAGACGATCTCCGGGAAGAAGTTCGGGTCGCGCCACTCGGTGTACATGTCCGACACCGACAGGAACCCGTAGAAGTCGTCGAAGCCCACGTTCTGCGGCTGGGACTCGACGTTCTCACCGATGTGCCACTTGCCGACGGCCTGGGTGACGTACCCGGCGTCGCTGAGCAGGGAGGCCAGCGTCACCTCGCCGTCGAGCCCGCCGGGCTGGCCGTACATCGGGGGTCGGAGCAGGCCGTGCCGCATGGGCAGCCGCCCGGTCATCAGCGACGCGCGCGAGGGCGTGCACGACGGTTCGGAGTAGCACGAGGTCAGCAGCAGGCCCCGTCGGGCCAGTCTGTCGATGTTGGGGGTCGGGGCCCCGACGGCCACGCCACCGCCGTAGCAGCCGAAGTCGCCCCAGCCCACGTCGTCGAAGAGGACCACCAGGATGTTGGGGCGGCCGCGCCGGGCCCGGTAGCCGTCCAGGGCGGTGCGGGCCCGGTCCTCCTGGTCCGCCAGGACGAAGCGCGGCTCCAGGCTGTCGCGCACGCGCGTCGTCGTCGCAACCACCGGATCATGGGCCATGGGACTCCCCCTCGTCGTCGGTGGGGCCATGGTAACCACGGCCCGACCGGGCCCCAAGGTGGTGGTGGGGTCAGTCCCCGGCCGGGGACCCGGCCGGGGGCCCGGGCGCGGCCCGGTCCGCGGCCACCACGTCGTAGCTGTCGTAGTCGGCCGCGGTGTCCTCGGCGAATTCGAACTGCAGCAGACCGGCCGCCCCCCACCGCTCCCGCAGGTAGCCGTCGTTGGCGTCGAGCAGCCCGAGCCGCCGCACGTTCGGCACCAGCTTGGAGAAGAAGCCGTTCTGGAAGCCCTGGAAGGGCGACGTGTCCATCGACGCCGCCGCCTCGACGATGAAGGGCACGACGTCCCCGATCGCCACACCCATCCGCTCCCACACCTCGGGGGTCGTCGAGCGGGCCCGGGCGTGCACGGTGTGCTCGAGCAGGAAGTCCTGCCGGTCCTTCAGCTCCGCGGACGACAGGTGCTCGTAGTACTCGCCGAGCGAGAGGATCCCGAAGGCCACGTGGCGGGCCTCGTCGGCCATGACGTAGCGGAGGAGCTTCCGGAGCAGCGGCTCGTCGGTGCGCCGCGCCATGTCGCCGAAGGCGGACAGGGCGAGGGATTCGATGACGATCTGCATCCCGAGGTAGGCGATGTCCCACCGGCTGTCCTCGAGCAGCCCGGTGATCTGGGCCTCGAGGTGGGGGTTCATCGGGTAGGCGTCGCCCACCTTCTCGTCGATGTAGCGGGCGAAGACCTCGGTGTGACGGGCCTCGTCCATCGTCTGGGTGGCCGCGTAGTACTTGGCGTCGATCCAGGGCACCGTGTCGACGATCTTGGCCGCCGTCATCATGGCGCCCTGCTCGCCGTGCATGAACTGGCTGAGCAGGGCGGTGAACATCTCGATCCCCAGCGTCAGCAGCTCAGCGTCCCCCCACGACGCGATCGGCGAGCCCGGCATCCGGGTGACCTCACGCATGAGCCGGAGATTGGGTGCCTCGAGATCCACCAACGACTCGGGATCGACGTCGGTCGACCAGTCGAGGTCGGTGCTCCCCACCCACTGGGAGTGCGCCGCCTTCTCGTAGAGCGCGACCAGCTGGGGCCGGTCACGCTCGTAGCGCCAGGTGTAGATGCTCTGGCAATTGTCGTCGATGAGCTTGCAGGCGCTGTCGATGTCGGCCCGGTCGGGCAGCTGTGTGGTCATCGGTCTCCCTCCCGTGCCGTCCGCCCGTCGGTCGACACCGTCCGGGACCGCACCTGCGGTCTCCCCGATGCTACGACCGCCGCCCACCGTGGCGCTCGGTCACCCGACCGGGGCCCGGAGCGGCTCGACGAACCGATGGTGGCGGCGGATGGACGGCGGGCCCGGAATAGCGCCGCCCCCACCGGGGTTGCACAGTCCACGGATGTCTGTGGCGGAGCGGCTGTTCGACGACCGGCAACGCGACGGAGGCCCATGACCCAGACGGTGACGCAGGACACGCCGGAAGGTGCCATGACCGACCGGCAGGCCAACCACTCACGCCGGTGGTGGATCCTGGCGGTGCTCGGCATCGCCCAGTTGATGGTGATCCTCGACAACACCATCGTCAACATCGCCCTACCGACGGCCCAGCACGCCCTGGCGTTCTCCAACGCCGACCGCCAATGGGTCGTCACCGGGTACTCCCTCGCCTTCGGCAGCCTCCTGCTGCTGGGTGGTCGGATCGGCGACATCATCGGCCGGAAGCGGGCCCTCATGATCGGGCTGATCGGGTTCGCGGCGGCGTCCGCCCTCGGCGGCGCCTCGACCGGCTTCCCCATGCTCGTCGCCGCCCGATCCATCCAGGGCGCCTTCGGTGCCCTGCTGGCCCCTTCCGTGCTCGCCCTCCTGGCGACGACGTTCACCGACCCTTCCGAGCGCGGCAAGGCGTTCGCCATCTACGGCGGCATCGCCGGCGCCGGTGGGGCGATCGGGCTGCTCCTGGGTGGCGTCCTCACCTCCTACGCCTCGTGGCGCTGGACGCTCTTCGTGAACCTCGGCTTCGCCGCCGTGGCCGCGGTCGGCGCGCTCCTGTGGCTCCGGAACGACAAGGCGGCCGACCGCGACCCCCTCGACGTCCCCGGCGTCGCCCTGGTGACGACCGGCCTGTTCAGCATCGTCTACGGCCTCTCCCACGCCGAGACGACGAGCTGGCACAACCCGTTCACCATCGCCTTCCTGGTTGCGGGCGTCCTGCTCCTGGCGGTGTTCGCCTTCATCGAGACCCGGGTCCGCTACCCGCTGCTGCCCCCGCGGGTGGTCCGCAACCGCACACGGGGTGGTTCGCTGATCGCCATGCTCTTCGCCAGCATCGGCATCTTCGGCGTCTTCCTGTTCCTCACCTACTACCTGCAGGGGACCCTGGGATTCAGCCCGGTCCGGACGGGCTTCGCCTTCCTGCCCATGGTGGTCGCCCTGGCCCTCACCGCCCAGGTCTCCAACCGGGTGCTCCTGCCCCGGGTCGGACCGAAGATCATCGTTCCCATCGGGCTGGCCTGTGACGCGGTAGCCATGTTCCTGCTGCACCGGGTCGGTCTCCACAGCTCCTACGCCAGCCACGTCCTGCCGTATCTCGTGCTGCTCGGGCTGGGCTTCGGGCTCAGCCTGGCACCGTCGTTCAGCACCGGCACGCTCGGCCTCCGGCCCCACGACGCCGGCGTCGGATCGGCGACCCTCAACACGTCCCAGCAGGTCGGTGGCTCGATCGGCACGGCCCTGCTCAACACGCTGGCGGCCGGGGCCGCCAGCGCCTACCTCGTCGGCAAGGTGCCCAGCCCGGAAACCCTGCGCGCTGCCGCCCTCCACAGCTACACGACTGCGTTCCTGTGGTCGTCGGCGTTCTTCGTGGCGGGAGCGGTGCTCGCCGGACTCATCTTCGAAAAGGGCAACCTCGGCCAGCTCGCGGGTCCGACCGTCGCCGGTGGTGGTGAGCCGATCCCCGTCGCCGGTGGTGGGCCGGTCCCCGTCGACGCCTGAAGCCGACCCGACCGTGCCGGCCGATCGTGTCGGTGGCATCATGCGGTCCGAGAGGACGCCGAGCGAAAGGCCCGCCATGCACCACCGAACCGCCGACGGTCGCGCCCCGTCCCGTCCCACCGGTCGCCTCGCCACCGTCCGGAGCGCGCACCGGTGATCCTCGACCGGTTCGGCCTCGACGGTCGGGTCGCCGTGGTGACCGGCGCGGGCCTCGGCATCGGGCGGGGGATCGCCCTCGGACTGGCCGAGGCCGGTGCCGACGTGGCGCTGGCGGCGCGGACGGAGGCCGATCTCGACGAGGTGGCGGCGCTCGTACGGGCCCGGGGCCGTCGGGCGCTCGTCGTCCCGACCGACGTGACCGTCGAGACCGAGTGCGTGGCGCTGGCCGACGCGGCGGTCGGGGAGTTCGGTCGTCTCGACATCCTGGTCAACAACGCGGGCGGGGCCATGCCCCGGGCGGCGATGGACACCAGTGAGGGCTTCATGGCCCGCACGTTCGCGTTCAACGTGACGGCACCGCTGACGCTCACGAAGCTGTGCGCACGACGGATGGTCGACACCGTCGGCTCGGGCGCCGTGGTCAACATCTCGTCCCGGTCGGCATCCATGACCCAGCCGATGTTCGTGGCCTACGGCGCCGCCAAGGCCGCACTCGACCGGATGACGAAGAACGTGGCGGCCGAGCTCGCCCCCCGGGTCCGGGTCAACGCCCTCGGCGTGGGCGGCGTGGCCACCCGGTCACTCGACATCGTGCTGACCGACGACGACCTCCGCCACCAGTTCCTGGCCGGGACGCCGATGGGTCGCCCGGGGGAGCCCGAGGACATCGCCTGTGCCGTCCTCTACCTCGCCTCCGATGCATCGTCGTGGGTGACGGGCAAGGTGTTCGAGATCGACGG
>PMFY01000457.1 GCA_003157945.1 Acidimicrobiaceae bacterium
CGTTCATGGCCTGGCGCTCGGCGGCCTGGCGGACCTGGTGGTTGGACGACACCAGATCCGGTAGCGGGCGCCGCCTCCCGAACGAGGTGACGGTGTAGCCGTTGGCCCGGGCCTCGGCGACCGCGCGCTCCATGTAGGCCTGGACCGAGGGGAAGGCGCCGAAGAAGGCGTCCAGGATGCCCTTGGCCTCCTCGACCGGCACGCCGAGCCGTTGGGCCAGTCCGTAGGACTCCATGCCGTAGGCCAGTCCGTAGGAGACCATCTTGGCGGTCGACCGCTGCTCGTGGGTGACGGCGTCACGATCGACCCCGAACACCCGGGCGGCGACGGTGCGGTGGATGTCCTCGCCGGCGGCGAAGGCCGCCGTGAGCCCCGGGTCGCCCGAGAGGTGGGCGATGGCCCGGAGCTCGACCTGGTCGTAGTCGGCCACCAGCAGGCGCCGCCCGGCCGACGGCACGAAGGCCTCGCGGAAGCGTCGGCCCTCGTCGGTGCGAACGGGGATGTTGTGCAGGTTGGGACGGTCCGACGACAGCCGGCCCGTCCGGGCCACGGTCTGGCGGAACGTGGCGTGGATGCGCCCGTCGGGGGCCACCTCGGCGGCGAGCGTCTCCCCGTAGGTGGAGCGGAGCTTCTCCACCTCGCGGTAGCGCAGCAGCACCTCGATGATGGGGTGCTGGCCGCGCAGCGACTCGAGGGTCCGGGCGTCGGTCGAGTAGCCGGTCTTGGTCTTCCGCCCGGGCTTCAGACCCAGGTCGTCGTAGAGCACGGTCCGCAGCTGCTTGACCGAGTTGACGTTGAAGGGGGTGCCGGCCAGCTCGTGCATGGTGGACTCGAGCGACTCGCACTCCGCCGTCAGTCCCACGGCGATGGCGCGCAGCACCTCCCGGTCGACCGGGATGCCCACGACCTCCATGCGGGCGAGCACCCGCACGAGCGGTCGCTCCATGTCCTGGAACAGGGCGCCTTCGCCGATGTCGGCCAGGGCCTGCTGCAGCGGCTCACGCAGGCGGGCCAGCACGGCCGCCAGGCGCACGACGCCCAGTCCGGTGTGATCGAGTCCCGAGGTGTCGGTCCCGTCGCCCTCGTCGCCGGCCTCCTCGAGCAGGAAGGCTCCCTGGCCCTTGGCCCCCGTCCCGTCGTCGACGGAGACACCGAGGTACCGGGGTGCCAGGTCGGACAGGCGGTAGCGGTCGTCGGACGGGTCGAGCAGGTAGGCGGCCACGGCGGTGTCCATGGCGAGGCCGGTGATGTCGACGCCGAGGGGCAGGAGGGTCCGCATCAGCTCCTTGGCGTCGTGGGCCACCACACCCACGCCGTCCCGCCCGAGCCCCGACGCCAGGGTCGCCAGCACCCGGGGCTCGGCCACCAGGTGGCCGCCCGCGTGCGGCCCCAGGAAGACGGCAGGAGACGGGGAGGCGTCCCCCGCCGCGGCCTCGACCACCAGGGCGAGGGCCAGGAGCGGGGTCCGGCCCGCATCTCCCTCCCAACCCGCGGCGAGGGCGACGTTTCCGGTTCCCGACCGGACGGCCGCGAACAGGTCCTCCAGGTCCGAGCAGGCGCCGTCGACGTCGGCGGGCACGGCGCACGTCGGGGCGGCCAGCCACGCCGGTCCGTCCTCGGGACCCACCGGCGGCGCCTCGGCCTCGGGCCCACCACCCTCGACCGACCAGGCCCCGCCTCCGCCGCCGTAGCCGCCCGCACCGGGTGCGCCGAGCAGACCGTCGCGCATGGCCGACTCGAAGCGGGTCCAGGCACCCTTCATCTCCAGGGAGGCGAACGCGGCACGGGCCTCCTCGAGGTCCCACCCGCCGAGCACCAGGTCGTCGACGTCGACGTCCAGCGGGACGTCGCGCACCAACGGGATCACCTCGGCGTTCTTCCGCACCCGCTCGACGTGCTCGGCCAGGTTCTGGCGCAGCTTCGGGGAGAGCGCGTCGAGGTGGGCGTAGAGCGTGTCGAGGTCGCCGTACTCGTTGATGAGCTTCGCCGCCGTCTTCTCCCCCACCCCGGGGACGCCGGGCAGGTTGTCGGACGGGTCGCCGCGCAGCGCGGCCAGCAGGGGGTACTTCGGCGGGAGCACCCCGGTCCGCTCCTCGATGCCGGCTTCGTCGTACAGGGCGTAGTCGCTGACACCCCGGCGGTTGTAGAGCACGCGAATGTAGGGGTCCTCGACCAGCTGGTACGAGTCGCGGTCCCCGGTGACGATGATGACCGGATGGCCGCGGTCCCGGGCCTCGGAGGCGAGAGTGGCCAGCACGTCGTCGGCCTCGAACCCCTCCGCTTCGACCACGGGGATGGCGAGTGCGTGGAGCACGTCGCGGATCATCTCGAACTGGGGCGGCAGATCGGCCGGGGTCTCGTCCCGGCCGCCCTTGTAGTCGTCCACGATCTCGTCCCGGAACGTTCCGCCGGGCAGGTCGAAGGCGACGGCCAGGGCCGACGGCTGATGGTCCTTCACCAGGTTGAGCACCATGGAGGCGAAGCCGTGGACGGCGTTGGTCGTGACGCCGGCGCTCGTCTTGAGGGTGTCGGGCAGCGCGAAGTACGCCCGGAAGGCGAGGGACATGCCGTCGAGGAGGATGAGCGGGCGGCCTGCTCCCGCGCCTGCGGGTCCGGGAGTCGTGGTGGCGGGCATGGGGTGTTCCGCTCCGGCCTAGGGCTCGAGCGTCCCCTCGAGGACCTGCCGGGCCACGTCGACCATGCGCGTCCGCGTCCCCATCGCCGTCTTCTGGATGTAGGTGAAGGCGTCGGACTCGCTCATGCCGTGCCGTTCCATCAGCACTCCCTTGGCCCCGTCCACGAGCCGCCGGGTCTCCAGCTTGTCCTCGGCCATGCCCTGCTGGCCGACGATGCCGTCGGTGACCGCCTGGCGGGCCTCGGCGTCGATGGCCCACTCCTGCTCGCAGCGCGCCATGGCCTGGTCGATGGCCGGGATGAGCTCGATCCGCTGGAACGGCTTCACCAGATAGGCGGCCACTCCGGCGTCCCGGGCCTCGTCGATGAGGTTGCGCTGACTGAACGCGGTCAGGATCAGGACGGCCACCTTGACGTCGAGGTCGCGGATGTCACGGGCGGCCTGGAGACCGTCGGCCCCGGGCATCTTCACGTCGAGGATCACGAGGTCGGGCAGGTGGGCGCGCACCAGCTCGACGGCCTCATCGCCGCGACCGGTCTCCCCCACCACGTCGTACCCCTCGTCGAGGAGGATCTCCTTGAGGTCGAGCCGGATGATCGCCTCGTCCTCGGCGATGACCACTCGCCTGGTCATGGTGTCTTCGCTCCTTGCCACGGGTATGGGCGCTCCTGCCTGTGATCGGGATGGTTGCACCGGGATGTGACGCGACGTCCGGCTGCGGGGGACGGCGGCCCGGTCACCCCGGCACGACACGGGCCGTCGGTGACGGGCCGCCCCCCATACTGCCCGACGGGAGACCTCAACCGGGTCCGACCACCAGTCGCTCGAGCAGATCGTCCTGGCGGCGCTCCAGGTCGGCGATCTGTTCGACGAGCGCCTGGCGGGTCCGCAGCATGGCGGTGGCCTGCCGGCTGGCCTCGTCGTGCTCCTTGGCCGCCACCGGCGTCTCGGCCACGAGGGCCCGGAGGCGGGTGTCATCGGCGATCTCGTTGACCACCACGAGCTGCTCGTCGAGGACGGCCAGTTCGCTCCGGGCGCGCACGAGCCGCTGATGGGCGTCGCTCAGGCGTCGTTCGATGGTGGTCCGGTGCATGGGAGGGCAATTCTACGCACGCCGGGGGCGCGTTCCCACAGGAATTCCGGCAATCCCCGAATCCGCCCCCCGGGGGATCACCGGAGACCTCCTCCGAAGGTGGCGTCCCGGACCAGCAGGGCGTCGACCGCACCCGGATCCGGAGCCGGCGCCACGCCCGGCCCCCGGTGCACGGCGACCCGTCGGGCACCGTCGGACGGGTCGCGGGTGTCGGTCACCGGGTCGACGAGGTCGGCGGCCAGATAGGTCGGCGCCGGAGCGAGATCGCCGGGCAGCGTCGGGCCGGGGAGGGCGGCCAGGGCCGTCAGGACCTGCCGGGCGTAGCCGGACTCGAACATCCCGCCGACCCACCAGGGGACGCCGTGCGCACCGCACCAGTCGACGACGTCGAGGCACTCGGCGATCCCCCCGAGCCGGGACGGCTTGACGCAGACCACGGAACAGGCGTCGGTCGACACCGCCTCGACGACCTGGGCGGGCGATCCGAGAGACTCGTCGAGGCAGACCGGCGTGGTGAGTCGGGCGACGAGCGCACGGTGCCCGGCGAGGTCGTCGCGGCCGAGGGGCTGCTCGATGCAGAGCAGGCCGAGACGATCGAGTTCGTACAGGCCGTCGAGGGTGCCGGAACGGTAGGCCCCGTTGGCGTCGACCTGCACCGGGAGGGCCGTGGCCCCCCGTCCGCCGAGCGCGTCCACGAACAGCTGCTCCGTGCCGGGCGCCACCTTGACCTTGGCCCGTGCGTACCCCTCGTCCTGCAGCCTGTCGAGGTCCGCCACCAGCGAGTCGGTGGAGGTCGGCAGACCGAGGACGGCGCCCGGAACGACGTCCGACGCGGTGACGCCGAGCACGTCGGCGAGCGAGCGGCCGGCCGCCCGGAGGTGGGCGTCCCCGACGGCCATCTCGAGGGCGGACCAGGCCAGCGGCCAGCGGCCCCGGGCCACGTCGGCGGGGAGCGCACCCACCGACGGCACGGACCCGGTGCGCACCGCGGCCGCCAGCAGTGCCGGGAGCAGGACGTCGCGCAGTGCGGCGAACGCCGAGTCGACGTCTTCGGCGTCGTAGGTGGCGTCGGCCAGCGCCGCGCACTCACCCCAGCCGGCGACGGACGGGCCGTCTGCGGTGCGGCAGACGAGTTGCACCAGCACCAGTGGCCGATGGCGGTGCACGCCCCGTGCCGTGGCCAGCGGACGTCGGAACGGCAGGTCGACCTGCACCAGGCGGGCGGACTCGAGCCGTGATCCGGCCCCGGCGCCGAGCCCCCGCCAGGCGGCACCGGTGGGTCCGGCCGCTGGTCCGGCGTGCTCGTCCATGGTCGGAGCCTACGGTTCGCATGCCTTCCGGGTGCATCCGCCGTTGCACCCCACGGACGACGTCCGACCGGCGGACGGACGAGCGGTTTCTTGGGCAACAGGTATGGTCATCGGGCACTTCGTCCGGTATGGTGACAGCAGTCGCTCATGTGTCCGGGTTCCGCCACCCGTCGACCCGAGCGAGGTAACACCGCCAGCCCCCTCCCGCCAGGGGGCTGGCGCGCCCCGACGCCGGTATGCCCGACCGGATCCTCGAGTCACACATACGTTTCACCGATGGGAAGGTGTCGGCTGTCCAGCCGTGGTCCCACCGTCGAGGACCACGGCCCGGACGTCCGGCGACCCACCACCGGTCGCGTCGGATTCGTCGGATACCCTGTCCCACCTTGACCGGCTGGCGCTCCATCACCCCGGACGGGACGCCTCCGGTGCCCGGCCGACAGTGGGTGACGGTGGGCCGGACCGACGTCAGGATGTCGGAGCGGACCAGCTCCGGCGAGCCCGGGTGGCGGAATGGCAGACGCGGTGGACTCAAAATCCACTATCCGAAAGGGTGTGCGGGTTCGACTCCCGCCCCGGGCACGCAGCGGACGGCCCCGCTCGGACGCCGCTCGTGTTCCGGGCGGAATCTGCCGATGCGACGGGGTGGCCCTCGTCGACCGCACCTCCGCCGAATCGCCCGCACCGGGTGACGCACCCCCCTCGTCGCCGACGCCCGGTACCGGTGCGCTCGAGCCCCGGTCGGGCCTGGTCCGGGACGTCGTCGACGAGATCCGCTGGACGTTCACGAAGCGCCTCGGCTGGATCGCCCAGATCGCCCTGAACCTGGCCATCGGGGTGCCGGCGGTGATCGTCACCACGTGGAACCACCACACGGACGATGTGCGGGTCAGCGGGTTCGCCACCTCCTTGGCCGGCTGGGTGCTGGCCAGCGCCCTCAACGGCAACCAGCTCGGCTTCGACGCCGACCGGGCGGCGGCCTCGTTCCGCGCCGGCGACACGGCCTGGCGAGTGTTGTTCCTCAAGAACCTCTCGATCCTCGTGGTCCTGGCCCCGCCGATCCTCCTGGCCTCGGTCGTGTTGCGCCTGACCGTGGCCCATGCCCCGGATCCGATACCCGTGGCGCTCGTGCGCGACCTGGCGGTGATCACCGTGTGGCTCGGCTTCGGCTCGATCCTGTCCGTCCTGCTCCCCTTCCGGCCGCTCGGACTGCGCGGGCGATGGGCCCGCCCGTCCACCTGGGCCCGCTGGTCCGTCTGCCTGGCGGCGCCGTACGTCGTCTACTACCTGCTCGCCCACTTCTGGCACCTGCCGGAGCTGGCCGTCGCCGACCTGATCCTCCCTCACGGGGACCGGCGGCACCTCTGGGACTACAGCCTGTGGATGCTGCTCTGGGGCCTGCTGACCTGGGGACTCGGCCTGGCCCTGTCCGAGGCGTACTACCGCATCCGGCCCACCGGGCTCGAGGACGACCTCGACCGGGAACGGTGACACCGGGCCCGGAAGGCCGATCCGCTCCCCGCCTCCGTCGGCGGTGTCAGGCGACGCGCTCGCCGGGGAGGGGTCGGGGCCGACGCATGGGCCGGGCCACCACCCAGAGGGCGAACGCCAGGACGATGAGGGTCAATCCGATCGAGGCGAGCGAGAGGATCCCGAGCACGAACAGGATCCCGGCCACCACGTAGCCCGAGCGGCTGGGCGCCTCGGAGTCGGTGCGGATGCGGCGGACCAGACCGACGCCGGCGACCGCGCAGCAGGCCAGCAGGAACACGACGAACAGCACCACCCCGACGCGGTCCGAGGAGTAGCGGGTGGTGGTCACCGCATGCCCGCCGACGGGGTGGGACGTGGTCGTGGACGACGCGATCAGCGCGGCCAGCAGCACCGTCCACCCCAGGCCGAGTCCCAGCGCGACCCACCGGTAGGTCACCACCCGCCGGGGCGTCGACGGCACGAGGCCCCCCGCCAGGAATTCCGGGAGGCCCCGGTTCCGGTGCGTCGAGGTCACGGCATCGCCCACCGTGCCCGGCAGGGCCGGGTCGCCGAGGAAGCCGAACTGACTGCCCGGCTCGACGTCGAGTCCCGGGTCGCCGGCACGGAGCCGGTCCGCGTGGGCCGGGCCCGGGCTCGGCCCGACCGCCGCCGGCACCAGCCGGCCCGTCCAGGTCGGCTCGGGTGGAGGGTCCTGGGCCTCGGTGCGCCCGTCGCGTACGAGGGCCGTAGGCGTCCCCTGCGAGAACCAGCGCGACTCGTGGACGCCGAACGGGTCGGCGAACCATCCCTGCGGAAGCTTCTCCGAGGTGTCGCCACCGGCGTCCATCTCGTGAGCGTAGACGGGTGCCCGGAAGGGCAGGCGTCCGCTGCCGACGAGCGGTGGAGCGGGCGACGAACCACCGATTTCGGCCACCACCGTGACACACTGGGCCGTCAACCGGGCGTGCCGACGCCCGCACGGTCGTGAGAGGAGCCTGTGGGTGCTGGCCTTTACCTTCCCGGGACAGGGGTCCCAGCGATCCGGCATGGGCCATGCCTGGGTCGACCACCCCTCGTGGGAGGTGGCCGGTGAGGCCTCCGAGATCGCCGGACGCGACCTGACGGCGCTCCTGCTCGATGCCCCCATGGAGGAGCTCACCCGCACGGCCAACGCCCAGCTGGCCACCTTCGTCATGAGCCTGGTGGTGCTGGACGCCGTCGAGCGCCTGGGGCTGACCCCCGGCGCCTGTGCGGGCCACAGCCTGGGCGAGTACACCGCGCTGGTCGCCTCCGGGGCCCTGTCCCTCGCCGACGGGACGTCGCTCGTCATCGAGCGGGGCGATGCCATGCAGGAGGCGGCCGACGCCCGACCGGGCACGATGGCCGCGTTGATCGGGATCGCCGACGACGACGCCGAGGCCGCCTGCCAACGGGCCGAGTCCGACGTCTGGGTGGCCAACTACAACGCACCCGGCCAGGTGGTCATCGCCGGGACGGAGGAGGGCATCGCCCTCGCCACCGGCCATGCCAAGGAGCTGGGCGCCCGCAAGGTGCTGCCCATCCCGGTGTCCGGGGCCTTCCACACGCCGATGATGCTGCCCGCCCGCACCCGCCTGCGCGCCCGGCTCGAGTCCGTCACCTTCCACGCCCCCGAAGTCCCCGTCGTGGCCAATGTCGACGCGCGCGTCCACACCGACGCCGCCGAGTGGCCCGGACTGCTGTCGGCGCAGCTGTGCAGCCCCGTCCGCTGGAGGCACTCCCTCGAGGCGCTGAGCGGCCGGGGCGCGACCTTGATCATCGAACTCGGACCGGGAGGCGTCTTGACAGGAATGGTGCGCAGGGCCACACCTGACGTGCGGGGCGTGCCGGTGGCCGCCCCCGACGACCTCGACAAGCTGATGGACACCTTGTCCGGCGGCGACGAGTGGAGCGCATCGGGACCGGACGGCCAGGGCGAACACCTCTACACGTCAGAACGCGTGGTCGTCAGTCCGGCACCCGGCGTCTTCGAACCGGCCGTGCACCTCGCCGCGCTGGAGAGCACGGCGCTGGCCGAGGCCAACGCGGCGCCCGGTAGCGGGGCGGGCGCCGATCCCGGCTCGCGGCTGGCGGTCGGCGACCAGGTCGGGACCGTCGGCCTGACCGACGTCCGCACGCCGTTCGACGGCATCCTCGTGCGGTGGCTGGCCGTGCGGGGCGAGCGGGTGGTCGAGGGCCAACCCGTCGCGTGGATCCGCACCAAGGGTGGCGGATCGTGACGTTGGCGACCGCCGCACCCGGAGCGGCACGATGAGCGGGCCCGTGGCGACCGACGGCCCGCGGGTGGTCCTGGTGACCGGTGGCTCGCGCGGGATCGGGCTGGCCTGCGCCGAGTGGTTCCTCGCCCGGGGCGACCGGGTGGCCATCACGTCGCGCACCGGCGCGCCGGAGCGGGACGTCGGGGCCGGCCCCGACCGCTTCTTGTCGGTCACGTGCGACATGACCGACGCCGGTCAGGTCGACGCGGCCTTCGCGGCGATCGAGGAGGCCTGGGGGCCGGTCGAGGTCCTGGTGGCCAATGCGGGGATCACCCGCGACGGCCTGGTGCTCCGCATGAGCGAGGACGCCTGGTCCGAGGTGATCGACACCAACCTCACGGCGGTGTTCCGTGTCACCAAGCGTGCGCTCACCAAGATGCTGCGGCTGCACCGGGGGCGCGTGATCATGATCTCGTCGATCGGTGCCTTCATCGGCTCGGCCGGGCAGGCCAACTACGCGGCATCGAAGGCCGGCCTGGTCGGGATGGCCCGGTCGATGGCCCGGGAGGTGGCCAGCCGCGGCATCACCGTCAACGTCGTGGCTCCGGGCCTGGTCGAAACGAATATGCTGGCCGGACTCGACGAGGCTCGTCGGGCCGTGTACGCCGCCCAGGTCCCGTTGGGACGGGTGGGGAGGCCCGAGGACGTCGCCGAGGTCGTCGGCTTCGTCGCCTCCGACGGGGCCGGGTACGTGACCGGTGCCGTGCTGCCGGTGGACGGCGGCCTGGCGATGGGCCTCTGACCCCACGGGGTCGACTGCGGGCGNNGCACGACGACACAGACGCACGACGACACTGACCAAGGAGACGTAGTGAGCAACGACGAGACGTTCGAGAAGTTCAAGGGTTGCGCCGTGGAGGTGCTGCAGGTCCCGGAGGACAAGATCACCCGGGACGCCCGGTTCGCCGAGGACCTGGACGCCGACTCGCTCGACCTGGTGGAGCTCGTCATGGCGCTCGAGGAGACCTTCGACGTCTCGGTCGACGAGACCGAGCTCGAGGGTATCGAGACCATCGGCCAGGCCTACGACCTGATCGTCGCCAAGCTCTGATGCTGTTGGGCCGCGGCCCGGACGGGCCCGTCGTCGGGCGCACCGTCGCCATCACCGGGATCGGGGTCATCTCGTCGGTGGGGACGGGTCCCGACGCGTTCTGGGACGGCCTCCACGGCCCCGCGCCCGAAGGTGAGCGTCGGGTCCGCGACTTCGATCCCGAGCAGTGGTTCACCAGCAAGGAGGCCCGCACCCTCGACCGTTTCGCCCAGTTCAGCGTGGCGGTCGCCGACATGGCACTGGCGGACGCCGGGGACCTCGACGCCGACCCGGGACGCTCCGGGGTGATCATGGGCACCGGGGTGGGCGGTCTGCAGAGCTTGGAGACCCAGATCCTGGTCTACGCCGAGAAGGGCGCGCGCCGTGTGTCCCCCCGGCTCGTGCCGATGATGATGTCGAACGCCGGGGCCGCCGCCGTGTCGATGCGGCTCGGGTGGCACGGTCCGTCCGAGACGGTCATCACCGCCTGCGCCGCCGGTGCCCACTCGATCGCCCACGCCGCCCGTCTGGTGGCGTC
>PMFY01000049.1 GCA_003157945.1 Acidimicrobiaceae bacterium
TGGAACGACTTCAAGCAGGAGTTCTCGATGCAGATCGACCAGATGAAATTCGTGTCCCGGACCTACACCGACCAGCCCAACTGGTTCTCCACAGGCCAGCAGAACTACAACCCCCTCTTTCTGGATCTGGACGAATGAGCTCGACCATGGGCACCGTCCCCTCCGGCCAGCAGGACTACTACACCCAGGTCCTCGGAGAACTGGGCTCCAACAACTCGGCCACGGGCCTGCAGGCCGCCGAGATGGCCCAGGCCGCCCCTGCGGCCGCCGGAGCAGGGTTGCAGTTCGCCGGCTACCAGGCGCAGATGGGGCTCCTCGGACCCGAGATGCAGCAGCAGGACGCCTACCAGTCCCAGATGGCCGGCTTCCAACTGGGACAACTCGGCATCCAGAATCAGCAGACCGGTCTCAGCCAGCAGGGCACGACCCAGAGCTACCAGACCACCCAGCAGCAGAACGCCATCACCCAGCAGCAGGAGGCCCTCGGCTTCCACAACTCCCAGGAGAACCTGCAGGGATCGCTGGCCGCGAGTGGGGCCCTCAACACCCACGGCTCGACCCAGCAGCAGGGCACCCTTGCCGAGCAGTACAAGTGGCAGCAGCAGGAGCTCCAAGGCCAAGAGGCGCTCGAGGCCGGCAACTACGACCGGGCCCAGCAGAACTACGCCCTCATCGGCAAGGCCAACGGTCTCAGCCAGCAGGAGGTCTACTCCCGCCTGCAGAACGCCTACGCCCAGAATGCCGACACGGCCGCCAGTAGCCTCGACTCACTCGTGGCCCAGGCCGGAGGCGCCCTCAGCAACGTCACCCAGGACGTCGGCGGGGCCCTCGCCAACTACGGCCTACTCGCCGGTCTGAACACGACCGGGATCCTCGGAGGATAACGATGCCCGACAATTCAGGATACGACCTCACTCCCCCCGACCTCACCGCGGAGCTCACCAAGAAAACGGACAAGAAGCGGGCCGCGGCCAAGAAGCAGGCGGCCGGCGACAACTCCGAGATCGCCAAGGACACAGCCAAGGACGAGGCCAAGAACCAGGCGGAGGCCCAGTGGGAGAAGCAGCACCCCGGCGAGGTCAAGTCCGACGACGGAACCATCTGGTCGACCGACCCCTCCAAGTGGACTCCCCAGCAGACGGCCGAGTTCCAGCAGGGCATGGGGGTCCTGTCGACGCCCGGCGTCACCAAGGGTCTCGTGTTCGAGGGTCAGCACGGGCAGCAGCTGGCCGACCTCCCCCCCGGAGGCGTGCTGGGAGTCGGTCAGGGAGCTCCGCAGCAGACCGGGCAGACCGGGCAGGCCGGCAAGCCGGCGGCCACGACCACCAACTCGAACGCCATCTCCCCCGCCGCCCAGGCCGCGAACCAGATGATGCAGTCCCTCGCCGGGGAGTACACCGGAGAGATGGCCTCGATGGCGCCGTACATGAGCGGCTCCGCAGGCGTGCAGGCCGGTCAGTCCGCACAGGCCATGGGCTCGAGCCTCGCCGGCGGAGGGGTCCAGGCGCAGAATCCGACCTATGCCGCGCAACTCGCCGGCCCCCAGAACACCGTGGCCGGAGCCATGGCCGCCGGCTCCAAGGACATCGCCCAGGGGATCTCGGATCTCGGCACCGCGGACCAGGCATACATGCAGACCGCCCCCTACCAGGGACTTCTTGCCGCCCTGCAGTCCGAGGGGCAGTACAAGATTGAGACCGGTGCGGCCACACCCAACGTGTCGACCACCCCGAAGTGGGCCCAGGCCGCCTACGCTGACGTCCTGGGTGCGGCACCGGCCGGAGCGGGGAGTACCTCCACCCCGGGCAACACGCAGTCCCAGCTGGCCGCCGAGCAGGCCGCCACCACCCCGTCGACCACCAGTTCGCAGTCGCCGGGCCAGGCCGGGGGGAGTGCGTGATAGGTGTCCCAGCCCAAGCCCGCTGACGTCACGGTAGCGACCGACTGGAACAAGATCCGGTCGTGGGCCAACGGTCAGAAGATCCCCACCACGGCGGTCAACAACGTCTACGCGCTCGACCAGGCCCGCCTGCAGTCGGGCTACTACCCGATGAGCAACGCCGAGCGGACCCGGGCGATCCTGGCCGCGGCGAACATGAACTACAACACAGCCCTCCCCACGGACAACCCGGGCCCATCTGACATCTGGGGCAACACCATCCGGAACATCCAGGGCATCGCCACGGGTCTCATGCCCACCCGTCTCGCCTCCAACATCTTCGACACGCTCAAGACGTCCGTCGAGGACATCACCCACCCGGGCCAGTTCGCCAAGAACGGTGGACTGGCCGGCGCACTGACCGGTTCGGCGCTCTCGTGGATCCCTGGCGCCTACGACCTGGGCACGATCATGAAGTCCGGGGGGATCACCAAGGGCCTCGAGAAGCTGGCGGAGCAGCCCGTCACGTCGCTCCTCGACGTCATGCCGGCCTTGAAGGCCGCAGACCTCGGTGCCGGGGCGGTGGCCGCCGACACGGCGACCGGCCAAGCCCTGGCCGACCGTCTGGGGCTGGCACCGAAGGCCCTCGGCCAGAAGGGCCTGGTCCGCATCGCCGGCAAGGCCATCGGCCAGATCCCGGTGACGGGCAACGGCCTGCTCACCGATCAACTGGGCCGCGCGGTGCTGGACGCCGATGGACACCCGATCATCGGCCGCAAGACGCTGTCCCAGCGGGCGTCGGAGTCCGCCTGGGCCAAGGGCACCGGCAAGGCACTGTCCTACGCTGCCCACTCCCTGGCCTCGATCAGCAACAGCCACACCCTCAAATACCGGGCCCTCGTCGGGGACCTGCAGAAGCAGGTCGCCAAGCTCACCCCGGACACGGTGGACCGGGCCACCGGAGAGGTCACCAGGAAGGGCACGCTGTCGATCTTCAACGAGGCGATGCACTCCGGCCGGACCTCGGAGGATCTGCTCAACGCTCCCGACATCCCCCTCGAGGTCAAAGAAGCCATCAAGGCGTACCAGCCGTGGGAGGAGTGGCACAAGGAGTACATGCTCAACTCCGGCCAGATCGTCCCGGTGGCGCATCCAGACGGCACCGTGTCCTTCTACGAGCGGACCCGGGGGGAGAAGTTGTCCGCCATGAGCCGGAAGGCGGACATCGCCCTCGAGCGGGCCAACGCGGCATCGGCGGCCGTGGACGAGATCAACGGTGTCGCCAGCCAGGCCGAGGCGCAGTTCGCCCCGCTGCGGGACGAGATGATGACGATTGCCCACAACTACCTGTCCAAGCTGGCGGTGCAGGCAGGCAAGACCGACGTCTACCTGGCCGTGGCCCAGCGACTCATGGGATCCGGGGGACTACTGGACCGGATGGACAAGGCGTTCGCGGCCGGCGACTGGCGCGAGTTCACCAACGCGGCCAAGGACGCCAACCGTGTCCTCAAGTCCAAGCAGATCGTCGGACGGGAGGAAGTTCGGCGGATCGACACCGTCGCCGGCCACAAGGCCATCATCAACAAGGGCGGAGCGGAGACGGCGTTCAAGGGGTTGAAGCCCAACCACGTCCGCCTGTTCAAGCCGGAGTCCGCCGGTCTCGAGACCGAGGAGGGGTGGACGACCAGCTATCAGGCGGCCGTCCGTGAGGCGAACGGCGGCGCGGTCTACAAGGTCAACATCCCCCGGGGAAAGCTCTGGTGGATGAAGGACGACGATGGATCGGTCGGCGGGAAGATGTCCGATGCCGACATCTCCGACATCATCGACAAGCAGAAGCAGGGTCTCGACCCCGAAGCCCGGCCGATCTCGTTGCGGCCACCGACCACCGCCGTCCGGGTGCCCTCCATCGAGGGATGGGAAGGGGACCCGAATCTGGTGCGGCTCAAGGAGCTCATCCAGCACTCCTACGAGTTCGGCAAGTTCCGGTCCGAGCAGGTGGCCAAGTACAAGCGGGCCTGGGAGGGGAGCTCCGAGGCGTCCCGGGCCACGTCGGCGCGAGCGTTGTCGGAGAAGGCCGGGCGGGCGGTCAACGAGTTCATGCGGGCCTCGAGGCGTGAAGTGCCGGCCGAGTACCGGGACGTCGTGCTCAACCGGTTCATGCACAACTTCATGGCCTCCGACGACAAGGAGATCATGCTGCAGAAGGGCGCCGAGTACCTCCGGTCGAAGAAGAACAGCAAGGGGGAGCAACTCATCGACGAACAGCGGATCCAGCGCATGGTGCGCTCCGACCCCCGCCGCCTCTACGAGCTCGTCGTCGCCCTCGCTGACCCGACGTTCAAGGATCCGTTCCTGCCGATGATGAATCCGGAGGACCACGCCCTGTTCATGAACGACGCTTTGAAGGAGACGGAGTCCCTGCGGGCCCGGGGCGAGGTCCCGATGTACGTCCCGACCACGGGTGCCCGGTTTGCCACGTCGCCGTACCTGACCGACGACCACATCTACGTCAACCCGGTGCGCTACCCGACCATCTCGAGCTCGTTCAC
>PMFY01000180.1:0-2795 GCA_003157945.1 Acidimicrobiaceae bacterium
GAGGCGCAGGCGATCCCGGTGAGGGCGGTCACGCCGGCCGGCACGGACTGGGCGGTCCACGTCGTGCCGTCCGTGGTCGACAGGATGGCCCCCGCACCCGAAGCGGTCCCCACGGCGAAGCAGTCGGTCACCGACGGGCAGGCCACGCCGTCGAGGTTGGTCACCACCGGGGGCACCGTCTGCGTGGTCCAGGTCGCCCCGTCGCCCGTGGAGATCACCACCCCTCCCGTTCCGCTGCCCACGGCGACGCACACGCCGACCGCCGGACAGGTGATCCCGGTGAGTCTCGCCACGCCCGGTGGCACCGACGGTTCGCTCCACGACGTGCCCCCGTCGACCGTGTCGGCCAGGAACCCGCCCCCCGCACCGGCACCGGCCGCCACACAGCCGGCCGTCGACGGGCAGGCGATGCCGGCGAACGCCTGGGTTCCCGGGGGCACCGCCTGCGCGGTCCAGGTCGATCCCCCGTCCGCATCGACGAGGACCACTCCGGCCTCGGAGGCGCCGTTCTCCCCCACCGCGTAGCACTGGGCGGTCGGGCAGGCGATGCCGTAGAGGAAGTTGCTGCCCGGGGGCACGTCCTGCTGGGTCCACGTGGTCCCGTCCGTCGTGCCCAGGACCGCGGACTCGCCGGCCCCGAAGCCCACGGCGTCACAGACGTCGGTCGAGGTGCACGCCACGCCGTCGAGGTCCCCGATGAACGGGGGCAGCGTCTCGGTGTTCCAGGTCGTGCCGTCGGTCGTGGCCACGAGGACGCCTCCGGACGAGCCGGTCCCGACCGCGTAGCAGTCGTCCGTCGAGGGACAGGCCACGCCGTCGAGGACGAACGTCCACGCGGGCGGCACCGTCTGGGCAGTCCAGGTCGTGCCGCCGTCGACGGTGTCCAGGATGGACGCAAGGCCGCCACCGGTCCCGACCGCGACGCAGTCGCTGACCGACGGGCACGAGATGCCGAAGAGGCCGCCCACGCCGGAGGGCACCGACTGGGTCGTCCAGGTCGACCCGTCAGCGGTGGCGAGGATGGTGGCGGACCCGACGGCGAAGCACACCGTGGCGGACGGGCAGGCGATGGCGTCGAGCCCGCCGACGCCCGAAGGGACGGTCTGTCCGGTCCAGGTCGACCCACCGTCCGTGGTGGCCAGGATCGCGCCGCCCCCGGACGTGTTCGATCCGACCGCGAAGCAGTCGCTGGTCGTCGCGCACGCCACACCGAGGATGCCGTTCAGGCCGGTTGGTGGCGTCTGGTCGGTCCACGTCGTCCCTCCGTCGGTGGTGGCCATGATGGCGGCACCGCCGGACGTGTTCGACCCGACCACGAGACAGGTCGTGGCCGAGGTACAGGCGACACCGGCGCCGTGCGGGAGCGCGGGATACGAGGCGCTCACCTTCCAGCCGTCGGGGGCGGCGGGCACCTCGGCACCGACACGGCCGACGGAACCCGTCTGCACCGCCGCGACCGTGACGATCGCGATCAGTGTCGCCGCGGCGACTGACCATGGGCGACGACGCCCACCGGTGGCCCGGCGCCCCGTTACCGGACGCCGCCCTACCCATGTTCCCATCCCGCCGACCCGAGACATGGTGTGATGGTAAGCCTGGCCCCTTTCGGAAGCAACGCCCGATTTCGGTTCCGTCGACGAGATCGCACCCGGACGCAGTCCCCGGACCCCGGTGATGCACCGGCCTTCCCGCGTGGACGGACGATCCGCCGCGTCGCGTCGGAACGCCTGTCCAGTGGTGTGGCGGCGAGTGGCCATCCGCACGACGGGATCGCCCGTGCTGCTCCTCCTGCTGCCTCTGACCAGGAATTCTCCCGACGCAGGTCAGGTGACCCGCGTCCGCGGTGGTCGTGGTGCACGCGCGTCCCGCACGGGGGCCACGCGTGGGCGCCACGCGGTCGACCACTCCTCCGGCGTGTCGGATCCGACGCCGGATCACCCCACACCGATCCGTCGGATGATCGTCACTCCGCGCACGGAACCCGCCACGGAACGTAGGTCCGGCGATCGACACACCCCGGACGGACCGGTGCCGGAGCCGGCTCCGACTAGTGGCGGCGGCAGACGACGCGGGCATCCGACGGCGTGCCGGCGAACGCTCCCCCGCGGACGCCACCGACCTGAACTGACTCCGGTATCGCGGCGACCGCGCCCTGCGGGGCGCCCATCTCCGCGGTGGAGCTGCCCACCACGGCGCCCGAGTGCTGCACCCCGACCGTGCACGAGAACGTTCCGGATGCGCCGTAGACGGTGAAGTCGACCTGCTCGGCGGGAAGGGCCCCCGCCTCCGCGGTGGCGGGGAGGGCGCCCGCCGTCACCGAGGTCACGTGGACCTCGAGCGGCTTCGCCTGTGTCGTCGGAGGTGCCGACACCGAGGGCGACGACCCGCAGCCGGAGACCGCCGCGCCCCCGACCATCACACCGGCCAGCATCCCCAGGACCGCCATCCTCTTCGTCATGTCGACATCGTAGGGTCACGTCGCCCCGGCGGTCGCCGGCGTGGGCTCCGACGCCGACCGACCGCGCCGGACCGATGGGGCCCCCTGCGGTCCGTCAACGGTCAGCCCACGAACAGCGGCGTCGTGACCTGGATGAACTGGTTGGAACCGGCGCCGTTGAGCGTCACGGCCGGCATCGTCCAGATGCCGAAGACGTTGCTGGTGATGATGTTGTTCTGGATGCCGATCGTCAGCGGCGCCACCGACGCCACGATCACCCCGGTGGTCGCGGGGTCGACCGACGGGTAGAAGTCGGGGTCGCCATCGAGGTTGTTCGTCCCGATGCGGTTCCCCTCGA
>PMFY01000180.1:2809-3031 GCA_003157945.1 Acidimicrobiaceae bacterium
CCGGCGACACCGTTGTCCGACACCGAGTTCAACAGGACCCGGTTGGAGAACACACCTCCCGCCGTGGGCTGGGGGCGACCGTCGACGAAGGCCGTCGGATTGTGGCCGGCCAGGGTGATCCCGCAGTCGAGCGTGTTGCCGAAGACGTTGTTGGAGGCGATCGTGTTGCCGGAGGTGGGGCCGAACTCGTCGGTGAGCAGGACGCCCCCGCTGTTGCCGGTC
>PMFY01000398.1 GCA_003157945.1 Acidimicrobiaceae bacterium
CCAGGTCGAGCAGGTTGCCCCGGAACAGAAAGTCCTTGAACTCCTTCAGCATGCCCACACCTCTCTCGAGTCCGGTCACCGGACGCCATCGCTGCGGTCCCAGCGTACGGGCTGGCGGCGACCGGCCCCGACGGACGTGGCGTCGTCAGGAGCCGGGGTGCACCGACGCCGCCCACCGTCCGGTGGTCGGCACCGCGCACACCACGGTGGCGGCGCGGATCAGCCAGGCCAGCGCCGGCTCGTCGGGGTCGCCGGCCGGCACCTTGGCCACCAGGCCCCGGCGGGGGTGGTCCTGGGTGACGCGCCACCCGTCGGGCACCGGCAGGCCCAGGTCACGCAGCCGCCACGCCACCCGGGGTCCGGAGGCGTGCTGCAGGCCCACCGTGGTCGGCCGGGTGGGGCGCCCGGGCTGGTGGCGGCCGGGCATCCAGGTGACCACCGGGACCTGGTGGGTCGACCCGCCGAGGAAGGCGAACGGCCCGGGCTCGGGCGGACGGTGGTCGTCGTCGATGACGGGCTCGATGTTGATCCACCCGGTACCGCCGGCCTGGACCATGGACATCTGCGCCAGCAGTTCGGCGTCGTCGTGGGCGACGAAACCGAAGACCGTCGGTCGGGTGCGGCTCACGTCTGGAGATCGCCCACGGCGGCGGCCAGCGCCTCGAGTTCGGCGCGCCANNGCCTCGAGGAACCGCCGCAGGCCGTCGAGTCCCGCCGGCACCACCGTGGCCGGGTCGACGCCCTTGCGGGCGCGCCCGAGGGCGGCCGACAACCGGGCGTCGAGCGGGCCGGGGGCGTAGGCCAGGGACACGCCGAAGTGCTCGCGGCTGATCTCCCGGCCGGCGGCGGCCGCGGCGGCGTCGATGACGTCCCGCCCGGCCACGACCTCGTCGGGTGTGCAGGACGACGGGAGCCACCCGTCGGCGAAGCGGCCGCACCGCTCGAGGGCGGCGGGCACCATGCCGCCCGTCCAGAACTCGAGGGGCTCCTGGACCGGGAGGGGCGCCAGGGTGACCTGCTCGAAGGTCCCGACCGCCCCGTCGTGGTCGACGGTCTCCCCCGCCCACAGTCGACGCAGCACGGGAAACGCCTCGTCCATACGCGGCCCCTTGTCCCGGCCGGGTACCCCCACCGCCCCCGACTCGGGCGCCTGGGCCAGGCCCGGTACGAAGGTGACCAGCAGCCGCCCGGCGGACAGGCGGTCGAGGGTGGCGAGCTGCTTGGCCAGGCGGACCACGTTGCGGCCCGGCAGCAGCATCGTCGTGCCGAGCTTCAGCCGGGGGTTGTGGGCGGCGGCGTAGGCCAGTGCGGCCAGCGGGTCCAGCGTCGGCGCGCTCAGCACCTCCGGCAGCCACAGCGAGTCGAACCCGAGCTCGTCGAGGTCGTCGACCAGCGCGGCGAGGTGCGCCGGATCGCCGTCGAGGGGGCCCGCACCCACCCCGATCCGGACCTTCATCCGCTCCCCAGGGGTGGGCCGTCGAACCGGTCCACGGTGGCGAACTCCTCGACCGGGGCCCGGCGCAGCCGGGTGGGCTGGTGCACCGGGTGGCCCAGGGCGAGCACGCCGGCCACCACCACGGTGTCGGGCACGCCCAGCAGGTCCTTGACGGTCGCCTCGTCGCGCACGACCATCGTCGTCATCACCCCGGCCAGGCCCTCGCCCCGGGCGGCCAGGAGGATGCTCCAGGCGAACGGGTAGATCGAGGCCCCACCCACCAGGGTGTAGCGGTCGAGGTCCCGGTCGACGGTGGCCAGCCGCTCGAGGTCGGCGAGGAGCACCAGCATGACCGGCACCTCGTCGAGGTGCTCGGCGAAGCCACCCGGGCCGACGGCGGCCGCGGCGGCGAACTCGTCCGCACCGGCCACGGCCCGGCGTTCGAGCTCGCGGTCGGTGACCGCGGCCCACGGCGTGAGGCCCGCCGACACCTGGGCCAGGTACTCGTACCAGCCCGGCAGGTAGGCGTCGCGCAGGGCCCGGCGGAGGGCAGGGTCCTGCACCACCACCACGCGCCAGGCCTGACGGTTGCCCCCGTTGGGCGCGAACCGGGCCGTGTCGAGCAGTCGACGGACCGTGGCGTCGTCCACCGTCGCGTCGGTGAACTCCCGCACGGCGCCGGTGGTGCGCAAGGCCTCGATCAGGTCCACGGCCGGTCGCCTCCTAGAGGTGCTCGAGAACGGCGTCGGCGGCACTGACGGTGAGCCCGCCGCCCGGCTCGACGAACAGCTGGGTGACCACACCGTCCTCCAACACCATGGCATAGCGCTGCGAGCGGGTGCCGAGGCCGAAGCCGCTGCCGTCCATCTCCAGCCCCACGGCCGCGGTGAACTCGCCGTTGCCGTCGGCCAGCAGCTCGACGGCGTCTCCGACGTTCTGCGACTCACCCCAGGCGGCCATGACGAAGGGGTCGTTGACCGAGATGCAGGCCACCGTGTCCACGCCCTTGGCGGCGAGTTCGTCGTGGCGGATCACGAAACTCGGCAGGTGGTAGTCCGAGCACGTCGGCGTGAACGCGCCGGGCACGGCGAAGAGGACCACCTTGCCGGAACCGAGGACGTCCGCGGTCTGCACGTGGGTGGGGGACCCGTCCCGGTCGGTCATGACCTGGATGTCCGGGATGGTGTCGCCGACGGCGATGCTCATAACTCACACTCCTGAGGATCGGACCCCGCGGACGGAGGTCTCGGAGGGCCGCTCCGGTCCGGCGGCCATGCGTGCAGCATACGGTTCGCCGCCGGCCGGCGAACCTGCGCCACGCCCCCGGCGGTCCGGCACCGTCACCACGGGATCGGCGGCTCGTCGCCCTCGTCGGATGGGTGCGGCTCCGGGCCGGTGGCGCCGGGTCCGGACCAGACGAGGACGGCCGCGCCGACGGCGAAGGCCACGGCGGAGCCGGCGAACAGTCCGAGCTCGGCGGCCGACACCAGTCGGGGCCGGTCGACGAAGGCCAGCTCGGCGATGAGCAGGGGGACGGTGAAGCCGATGCCGGCGACCGCCGCACCCCCCACCAGGTGTCGCCAGCGCACGGGCCCGGGCAGGCGTCCGAGACCGGCCCGGACCACCACGAGGCAGGCCAGGGTGATCCCTCCGATCTTGCCGACCACACGCGCCATGGCCACCCCGGCGAACACGGCGGTGGCGCCGGAGCCGGCCAGCATCTGGGAATGGAACGTGATCCCGGCGTTGGCCACGGCGAACACCGGCAGGACGACGAACGCCGACCACGGGGCCACCCGGCGCTCGAGCCGCTCGGCCGGCTCCCGTCCCGACGGGTCGGGGCGGGCGGGTACCAGCAGGCCGGCCACCACACCGGCCAGCGCCGGCTCCACGCCCCCGGCGGCCAGCAGCACCCACAGCACCACGCCGGCGGCCAGCACCACGGCCGTGGTGAGTCGGACCGTCCGACGGAGCAGCACGAGACCCACGGCCAGCACCGCCGCACCGACCAGGGCCGGCACCGAGGTCCGCGACGAGTAGAAGACGGCGAGCACCACCACCGAACCGATGTCGTCCGCCACCGCCAACGTCAGCAGGAAGACCCGCAGTCCGGCCGGCACCCGCCGTCCGAGCAGGGCCAGCGCGCCGAGGGCGAAGGCGATGTCGGTGGCCATCGGGATGCCCCAGCCCGGGGCACCCGGTCCCCCGTGGTTGACCAGGGCGTAGACGAGGCCGGAGCCCAGCATGCCGCCGAGGGCACCGGCCACCGGCACCACGGCGGTGCGTCCGTCGGCGAGGTCGCCATGGCGACGCTCCCGGCCGATCTCCAGGCCGACGACGAGGAAGAAGACGGCCATCAGTCCGCTGTTGACCCAGTTGCGGACCGTCGTGAGACCGGCGAAGGCCGGATGACCCAGGCGGGTCGGGCGCAGCCAGACCGAGTCGTAGGTGTGGGCCCAGGAGCCGTTGGCCCAGACGAGGGCCACGCCGACGGCGACGACGAGGATCCACGCGGCGGCCAGGTCGGAGTGCAGGATGCGGCGGAGCCGGGGGGTAGTGGCCAACGCCGGTCAGGCCCCGGCGACCGCGGCCAGCACCGAGTCCGCGAACCGGTCGATCGCCGCTCGTTGGGCGGCCCGGGTCTCCCCCGGCAGGGAGACGGCCACCCAGTCGACACCGACGGCGGCCAGCTCCTCGATCGACGCCACCACCCGGGCCTCGTCGACGGGGCGGTCCCCCATGGCGAGCCCCTCGGGGATGAAGCACACCGTGAGCGGTGCCGTCCGGCCGACGGACCCGGCGTGGGCGCGTGCGTAGTCGAGGGCGGCGGCCAGGTCGTCGACCGAGCGCATCGGGGCGGTGTGCGTCCGTCCGGCCCCGGCGGCCGGGACGGGGAACGGGCACCACCCGTCGGCGGACTCGACGGCGCGGCGGATCGCCCGTCGGCTGTTGCCACCGATCCACAGCGGTGGCCGCGGGCGCTGCACCGGCCGCGGCAGCATCGTGTTGCCCGATGCGCGGAAGCCGCGTCCCTCCATGGTCACGCTGTCGCCGGACCAGGCCGCCTCCATGGCCGCCAGCGCCTCGTCCATCCGGTCGTTGCGGTCGTCGAAGGGCACCCCGAGCGCTTCGAACTCCGGCTCCAGGTAGCCGGCACCCAGGCCGACCAGCATCCGGCCACCGCTCAGCACGTCCAGCGTGGCGATGCCCTTGGCGGCCAGGAACGGGTTCCGGTAGGCGACGATGAACAGGTTGGTGTGCAGCAGGATCGTCGAGGTGGCCGCGGCGGCGAAGGACAGAGCCACCAGCGGGTCGAGGGCGTGGTGGCCCCCGTGGGCCAACCAGCCGTCCCCCGGGAAGGGATGGTCGGTGGTGTAGACGGCACCGAATCCCGCATCCTCGGCGGCGTGGGCCAGTTCGCCGATGGCCCCGGGGGCGAGGAACTCGTCGCCCCGGTCGACGCGGTGGGTCGGCAGGCCGTAGGAGACACGCACCGGTCAGCCAGCCGGTCCGACGAGTCCGGCCAGGAACGCCGGCATCCGCGCGGGCCGGCCCCTCCCGTCGACCGCCCCGTGGACGGTGACCGCGGTGGCCCGGGCCCGGCCCTCGACGGTCAGGAGGTACCCCACCTGGAACGTCGTCCGCGTGAGGTCGCCGACCACCACGTGCACGGCGACGAGATCGTCGAAGCGGAGCGGCTGCCGGTGGCGCACGTAGAGCTCGAGCACGGCGAAGTCGACCCCGTCATCGCCCGCCCGCACGTCCTCGTAGGGAAAGCCGGCGTCCCGCAGCATCGCCGCCCGGGCCTCCTCGAGATAGGCCGGATAGGTGCCGTGGTGGATGATGCCCATGGCGTCTGTCTCCGCGAACCGCGTGCGCAGGTGATGAACGAACCGGTACGCCGTCGGGTCGAGCGACGGCGTGAGGGAGAGGCGCACGGCACCGACGCTACCGGTCCGCCACGGCTGCGGCGGGCTGGTTCCACTCGATCCAGCCCGCCCCGGATCGGCCGTCGTCGACGCTCAGCAGCACCTGCGCCCGGGGGAACCGGCTCACCCGGCCGTCGTCGGCCGTCAGCACCAGGGGGCCGAAGGCGACCGGTTCGATGGTCACGTCGAGGCCGTCCGGCTCGAGTCGGGCCCGGGCGACCGAGGGGAACCCGTCGGCATCGCACTCCTCCGTGACGTCGAGCCCGGTGAGGGTGACCACCACACCCGCGGGGTGCTGCACGTACCCGAGGGCGGTCCGCATCCCGGGGATGCGGATATCGGCCCCGTGCAGCCGCGTGCCGTCGTCGAGCCTCCCGGCGAACCAGCACCAGCCGAAGGCCCACCAGTCGCGCACGCCCCAGGAGTGATCGCGCTGGCCCTGGCCGCGCACGGCGATCCGCTCGTCGCCGATGCGGAGCTCCCCCTCCACCCGGCACGGGATCTCGTAACGGGTGGTGACGTCGTAGTGGTACGGCACCCCGTCGGTCCGCCAGGCCAGGTCGACGGTGAGCTCGGTGGGGGTCCCGGCGTCCGACGGGTGGTAGGAGGCGGCCGGGTCGGTCTCGATCACCGCCGGGGCGGTGGCCCGCACCGACAGCTGCTCGAGCGGCACGTCCACCGACCAGGCCAGGTCGTGGCCGCCCGACCGCACCGCCGTCTCGTCGCCCCGTGGCGGTGGCAGGTCGTAGGCGACGGAGGCGACCATCGGCCGCCCCGGCCCCACCACCATGGTCGTCCACCAGCTGACCCCCAGGTTGGGGTAGAGGCCGATCCGGACGTACGCTCCGACGCTCCCGTCGTCGGCCACCACGTCGAGGTAGACCGACTCGTTCCAGAGCGGCTCGGCATCGGGGGCGTGGCGCCCCTCGTCGGCGGGGTCGACCCGGTGACCCTGGCCGTCCACCTCCCCGGCGGTGCGATCCGTGGCCTCACCCTGCGACGACATCGAGACTCCTCCCCGACGGCGACCGGCGTGGTGCGCCCCCGGGCACAGCCTGCCACGGCCGGCCGCCCGCTCGAGGGCCTCGGGCTGGT